>JASHWX010000131.1 GCA_030043815.1 Candidatus Rhabdochlamydia sp. | reverse complement strand
AATTTTTAAAAATTCTTTTGCAACAAAGGCAACGGCTGCACAGCCCGTACCGCAGGATGCGGTCTCCCCTTCGACGCCTCGTTCATAAGTGCGGACGGTTAGCTTATGGGATGCAATGGAAACAAAATTGACATTGACACCGTGAGGGGCAAAGGCTTCATGAAAGCGCAACAAGCGCCCCTCTTTTTCCACCTCGGTCTTCTCAATATCATCGACAAAGACAACAGCATGGGGAACCCCCGTATCGACCACGAATACTTCGGCATGCGGCAAGATCAGCGGCCAATGCAAAATCTTTGGAGCACCAAGATTGACAGCCACTTCCCCCTCCAATCTCGTGCATGTGAACACACCTGCCAAGGTTTCAATGCTTAAAATATCCGGAACTTGCTCCAACGAATGAATGAAATCCACCATGCAGCGGATCCCATTGCCGCACAGGGCAGGCTCGCTGCCATCCGCATTGAAAATGCGCATGCGAAAATCAGCCTTGGAAGAGGGAAGCAATAAGAGGAGGCCGTCTGCGCCAATGCCCGTTTTGCGTGCGCATAGGCGGCGTGCGAGGACAACATCCCATTGCAAAGAGGAATGCCTCGCATCGATCAAGACGAAATCATTGCCTGCGCCATGGTACTTAACAAAAGGGAGCATTACAGTTGTTTGTAAGATGTCACAACCTTGTCGAGCAGTCCGAATTCGAGGGCTTCATCGGCGCTGAACCACGAATCTCTATCGATGGCGCGATCGATGACATCCGGGGATTTACCTGTTTTTTTCGTATAGATATCGACAAGCAGCTCTCGTGTTTTGAGGATCTCTTTTGCATGGATCTGCAAGTCTGTCGCTTGCCCGCGGACGACAGCATGGATGGACGGCTGATGGATCATGATCCTCGCATACTTTGTCGCAAAGCGGCGGCCTGGCGCGGCGGCCAAGCTCAACACAGAACCCATGGAGGCCGCCATTCCCGTTACAAGAGTGGTGACAGGGGAGCTGATCATCTGGATTTGGTCCCAGACGGCAAGGCCTGCATCGACAGATCCTCCAGGAGAATTGATGACAAACAAAATGGGCTTTCCCGGATCTGAAGACTCGAGATACCACAATTTGCGGATGATTTTTTGCGCGCTATCGTTGTCGACAGCGTCGGAAAGAAAAATGCGCCGGGTCTTCAGCATCGTCTCATCGATTTTATCTTCGAGCAGACTGATTGCGATCTTTTGACCGGGCGTTTCAGGCTCTTCTTGATTGCGAAATTTCATAAAACCTCACTTTTGTTATTAATCAATCACAAGCTCTGGGTAAAGAGGGAAGGCGTTGAGCAGTACAGCGACTCTTTTCTGGACCTGAGCGAGCATGATGGGATCGATGTCCACTTTACTGCGGCTCGCAGGTTTTGTATTTTCTAGGAGATCGACCATGGCATCGGCGATTTCTTCCATTTGTTTTTCCTTCATGCCAAGTGTGGTCAAAGCCGGCGTGCCGACCCTCACTCCAGAAGTATACCAAGGGCCGTTTTCATCAAAGGGGATGCTGTTGCGATTGACGGTGAAGTGGGCTTGACGAAGGGCAAGCTCCGCCTGGCGGCCATTGATGCCAAAAGAGGCAGAAACGTCGAAGACCATCAAGTGGTTGTCGGTGCCGCCCGTGGTGACTTTCACGCCCCTTGACTCCAGGCGGCTGGCAAGCGCTCTTGCGTTGGCAACGATTTGATGGGCATAGGAGACATAGGCAGGAGTATTGGCTTCTTTGAAGGCAACGGCCTTAGCCGCAATCACATGGGGCAGCGGGCCGCCGAGAACAAGAGGGCATCCCTTGTCGACGACCTCTTTGAATGCGGCTTGGCATAAAACCATGCCCCCGCGCGGGCCTCGGAGCGTCTTGTGCGTCGTTGTAGTGACGATGTGAGCATGAGGGATAGGGTCGTAGTCGCCTTTCATCACCTTGCCGGCGACAAGCCCCGCAAAATGGGCCATGTCGACCATGAACATCGCCCCTACGCTGTCTGCAATCTCGCGCATTTTGGCAAAATTGATCAAACGGGGATAAGCCGAGTAGCCTGCAATGAGGATGGCCGGCTTTTCCTGCTTGACGAGCTCTTGGAGCTGCCCGTAGTCGAGCATACCCGTAGCGCGGTCGACGTCATAGTGGACCGATTGCATCATCTTCGCGGAAATATTATGCCGGTAGCCATGGGTCAAATGCCCTCCGGATCCCAGCGACATCCCCATCACTTTTTGATTGACGAGGAGCTGGCGCATGCGCTCGTATTCTTCCGGCGTCATTTCGTCGATGCTTTTCTTGCCCAGCCTTTCGACTTCCTTATTTTGGACCCGGTACACCAGCATGGACCAAAAAGCGACGAGGTTGGCATCGGCGCCCGAATGAGGCTGCACGTAGGCGTGGTCGCAGTTGAAGAGCTTTTTCGCCTCTTCGACGCAGGCGGCTTCGATGGCATCGACATTTTCGCAGCCGGCATAGAAACGGTGGAAGGGCACGCCTTCCGAATATTTGTCAGTGAGCAAGTTTCCCATGGAAAGCTGCACAGCGAGCGAAGAAAAATTCTCCGAGGCGATCAGTTTCAAATGGCTGCGCTGGTCCTTGAGCTCTTGGACAATTTTTTCCGCGACAAGAGGGTATTCCGAATGGATATGGTCGAGAGATGCCATATAGGCGATAGCCGCCTTTGTCCTCTTAGTTTCAGGAACTTGATGAAAATACTTTTCCAAAAAAGACATCGAAGACTCCTGCCTAAGAGTGTTGAGAATTTTTTTAAAATCTTGGATTTCAGTAGATTGGCTCATGGGCACTCCGCGGATATTACTATTCAGAATGCCCATTTACACAAAAAAAGGGAATCTAGAATTTAGGACTGATTTGAATCCAGGTGCCGTTATGGACGCGGTGGTTTTCCCCCATCTCGTACTGCTTGTCGTTGATCAGCACCTTAAATTCGGCATCTTCGAAGGGCGCATCACTCTCCCAAACCCATTCATCCGGACCGATATTTTTCAACATTGTCCCATGGTCCCAGCTGAGCCCGGCCCCTTTGCCGCGAATAAAAAGATTATTACTGAATCCGACATTGTACCGGATGGTCACCCGCGTCGCTTTCCCGCCCGCTTTTTTCTTCGGCTGGATTTTCTTTTGCGCGGTTTGTTTAATATTACGAAAAAAAGCCATACCTCTCCTCCTGCTTCACCTAAGTTCATTTTCAGTGATTTTTCACGCTTTGTCAATAAATTTTTTCATACTTGAGTGTTAATCAGGGGTAGAGATAAACTTGTTTCTCGAACAAGTGAGATGACAATGCTGGAAGACCTTAAGGAGATCTTAGACATTCAAGAACTTGACATGAAGATGATCCGTCTCATGCGAGTCAAAAAAGAACGTCTCAAAGAATTAGATCAAATTCGAGACCTTCGCAAAGAATTACACCATCAGATCACCGACAAAGAGTCTGAAATTGAAGAGCTTGGAAAGAATATTCAAACGCTCGAACAAAAAATCCAAGACGTCAACGCGAGAATCAAAAAACTCGAAGGCCAACAGTCGAACATTAAAAAAGCAGACGAATTCAACGCGCTTACGCAAGAGATGACCCAGGCAGAGCGCGAGCGCATCGCTATCGAATCGAAAGTCTCCGACCTCGTCGATAAGCGCGTGGCCGAAGAAGAGATGCTCGCCAAAATCAAGGATACTCTGAAAACCTCGGAAGAGAGCAGCACGAACCTCGAGCACGACATCCAATCGAGCATTGAGCTGATCAATGAAGAAGGCGCCCGATTCAAGGAAGAGCGCGATAGCCTGGCCAAATCCGCCAATCTCGAGATTTTACAAATCTACGAAAGGCTTCTGCGCAATAAAAAAGACCGCGTTGTCGTCCCTATTGAAAACCGCACCTGCAGCGGCTGCCATATCGTTTTGACAGCCCAGCACGAAAACCTCGTACGCAAAGGGGAAAACCTGGTCTTCTGCGAGCATTGCTCCCGCATCCACTACTGGCAGGAGAGCGAGGTTCTCGAAGGCACCGCCGTCGCGACGAAGCGCCGCCGCCGGCGCATGGCAAGTGCATAAATTTGTGGGAAAGCAGGCAATCGCTATTGTCATTACAATAGAGGAAAGTCTGGACTTCGCAGGAGAGGATACCAGTGAAAGACTGGGGGCCGCAAGGCTACGGAAAGTGTAACAGAAAACATACCGCCAGCGCAAATGCTGGACAGGCTGAAAATGTCAACTTTATGAGTTGGCCGCACTCGCAGCAATGCGAGGTGTTATAAACCCTATCCGAAGCAAGAAGCGAGGATAACAACTGCGCTCCGCAGTATCCATGCACCATACAAATCGCTTGAGGGCCTTGGCGACAAGGCTCCTAGAGGAATGATTGCCCAACGACAGAATCCGGCTTATCGCTTTCCCCTTTCTTTTTTTTGAGGTTATATGAAAAAGACTTATGTGTTTTTTCTGTTTCTGATTTTGTCAGTATGTCCTGCATTTGCTGCGACTCAAGGAAAGGGCAGTCTTGAGTCTCAAGATGGGCAAATGATTTTGAAGCTCCGAGGAACCCCTTACGAACGGGGATATCAGCATGGAGTTTTGCTCAAAGATCAAATCCAACACAACATCACCACGTTTATCGAGGGCCCTAAAGGACCCTTTCAAGCCCGCGTCGAGGCGTTTATTGAACATCTTCCTCAACTCCTCTCCATTATTCCCGATCGCTTCAAAGAAGAGATGGCCGGCATTTCGGATGGCGCAGACATTGCCTATGATAAAATTCTTATGCTCAATCTATTTCCTGAAATGTTCCATTGCAGCGGCATCACTGTTTCGGGACCCGCATCCCAAGAAGAACTCTATCACGTCCGCGTCTTAGATTATTCCATCGGCAAGCACTTGCAAAAAACAGCCGTTTTGCAGGTCGTTGAACCCGATGGGAAAATCCCCTACATGAATGTCAGTTATGCAGGCTTTATTGGAACAGTCACTGGAATGAATCTAGAAAAAATTGCGCTCGGAGAAATCGGAGGCCTTGGATATGGAAAGTGGGATGGAATCCCCATGGCATTTTTACTGCGTGAAATCTTAGAAAATGCCGCCAGTCTCGATGAGGTGAAAGACATCCTCGAAAATTCTCCAAGGACCTGTGAATACTACTATGTTTTTTCCGATGGAAAGACTAAAGATAGCTTAGGCGTCTACGCAACACCTACTCAATTGCAATACATTCTTCCTAGTGAGGCTTACGAAGACATTCCGACAGGCGAGCTTCGAGAACAGCCCTCGCATTGCCTTCTCTTGACAGGACAGCCTCGCCCTCCGGAAAAACACTCTACCCTTGTCGAAAGAATCTTGGAAAATTATGGAAAAATCGACGTGCCAATCTTGATGAAGATCATCAAACGCCCTATTGCGCATCAATCCAATTTGCACAACGCGATTTTTCAGCCTTCTGTATTGAAAGTTTGGATTGCGCATGCCGGACCCAACGATGAACCTGCCTGCGATCAACCCTACCACGCTTGGGACTTAAAGCTGCTCCTCAACGCGGCAGATTAAGAGGGGAGGTGAACGCAAAGACGCTGAGCCGCGAAGACGCAAGAGGCGCTAGGGGAAAACGATCGCCCCCTGAGCGAAGCTCAAAAAACATTCGAGGGAAGAAATTTTAAGAAGCC
>JASHWX010000130.1 GCA_030043815.1 Candidatus Rhabdochlamydia sp. | reverse complement strand
ATTTTGATGATCGCTTGGGGTAAAAAGAGCGCCAATAGACCGCGGACCAATTGAAGCCAGCCGAAAAGAGTCACAAGCAAGGTCAAGTCCCACGCCCACAAATTGTAGATGCTCAATATTGTAAGCCCGATGAGCAAATTCATGATGCCCCACAAGCAGAAAACTCCAGGAGTATTTCTGCAAGAGGCCATGAATTTCATGGTGTTTTCTCGATAAAACAAGATCCACAGACTTACAATGATCAAAAACGGGCCAAAAATGCTGGCCATCCACATCGCGTTTTCCATCTATTACCTCTTTGTTAATGATGCTTTTCGTATCTGCCCATCAGTTGAGTTTGCGCAATGATGTGCCCTTGCATGGCTTTTTCGACGTCTTTCTTTGATGCGCCTTGCGGGAGTTTGAGCTCGGTGTCTAAAGCGTAGAGTTTGATAAAATAGCGGTGTTCCCGATCAGGAGGGCATGGACCTTGATAGGTCAGTCCGCCGCCTGAGTTCTTTCCAGGCGTGCCGGAAGGTTGAGTGTTTTCAGGGATATCCGCAGTCGATGGGGGAATGTTGAACACGACCCAATGGTCCCACATTTTGTCTTTGCGGACAAATTCTGGAACGTCAGGATCGTCCATGATCAGTACCAAAGATTGAGCGCCGGAAGGGACTTTGCTGATTTGAAGCTCAGGATTGATGTTCTTGCCCTGACAGGTATACTTTGAAGGGATCTTCCCTCCTTCTTTAAATGCTGGGCTGGTTAATTGCATCGCATCACCTCGGTTTGTTGCAACAAATACCATTAACAGAATCAATAAATATTTCATTTTTCCTTAGGTTTGACAGGAACCTTTTGATTCACTTGATTCGGCTTCGACGAGGCAAAAATCGGAAGCGTGCCGCGTTGAAGATCAAACCAAAGGGCTTTATCCGAATTTTGAAAAAAAGTCAAAACGCCTCTAGGCTCGATCCTTCCCCCTGAAAATATATCAAAGTGCAATTTTGCCGCTTTGGCTTGTTCAAAGGCAATCGAGCGGACGTGCTCCAGTTTGACTTCATTTTGGTTGAACTTTTTGGATGAGAGCGGCTCATCGGTAGTAAACTTATATTGGAGGATGCCATCTTTAGAAAAAATATCGAGTGAAAGGTCTGTCTGGTAGGTGGACGCGACGAGCTGAGCTTCTTGAAGCGCGAGGAATAAATCTGTCACTTGGCTTTCGAAACGATGGTTGTCCAGCAGCTTCTTAAACTGCATGCCGGTAAATGCGCTGATGAGAGCTAAGATCACCAGCGCGACCATCATTTCGAGAAGGGTGAAGGGGTGTTTATTTCTTGCGAGTTTTCTTTGCTTCATAGGCATCGAGTCTTTCCGAACTGACTATGATCTTATCATTTGATCTTCCATCACGGCGTATATCGAAGCGCTGATCCCACCCATCATTAATGAATGTTGCAGGGTCTTTGACCATACCCGAATCTCTAAGGTATCCTTCGGGATCTCCAACAACCTCATCGATCGTGGCTCCTTGGGCCACTTGGAGCATCAAGATGTCCTCGATCTGCTGCATGGCTTGCTTTGTTTTGAAGGCTTTGCCTTTATCGAGGCTGCCTTTCATGTTGACGCCGATCACGCTGCCGATGATTCCGATCAGGACGATCACGATCATGATTTCGAGAAGGGTCAGGGCTCTTTTTTTTTGCATAAGATTCTCCTTGGTTATGATGTAAATGAGCTGACGTCGGTTAGCGGAAGCAGGATCGAGAGGACGACGAGTCCGACGACAGCGCCTAAAGTGATCAGTAGGGCGGGCTGAAGAAAGGTCGTGAGTTGAGACAGGTGTTTTTCCATTTCTTCTTCGTAGATTTCTGAGAGGTGAAAGAACGCTTCGTTCATTTTTCCTGTCTCTTCCGATAGAGCGAGCATGCGGAGGACGAGGGGAGGAAGAGCAGCGTCTTTAAAGGCGGCGCTTAAGCGTTCTCCTTGGGCCACTTTTTTTTCTGCGGAAGCAATCGCTGTTTCAATGAGGGGGCTTTTCACGACATTGCGGGAGAGGGCAAGCGCATCTAACAGGGGAACGCCTCCACCAAGGAGCATCGAAAGCGATCGGCAGAGGCGTACGAGGGCAGAATGGAGGATGAGAGTTTTGGCTATGGGAAGTTTTAATGACATTTCATAGATAAAGACTTTGCCGCGAGGGGTGCGTAGAGCAAAAACGAGCGAGAGGACCAGGGCGCTGAAAAAAACGAGCAGCAATGTGAAGTGGGCATTGGCCGCATTGCTGACAGCAATGACGGCGGCTGTGATGGGATGAAGAGCTCTGCCTTCGAACATTTCTTTCATCGAGGGGACGACAAAGAAGAGCAAGCCGCAGACAGCGAAGAGGCAAAAGAGGGCGAGAAATGAAGGGTAGATGAGGGCAGAGGAAAGTTGCTTCTTCAGCTTTTGCTGGCGGGCGATCAGTTGGGAGAGCTGTTCGAAAACAGGACCGATATTTCCGCTTTGCTCGGCGACTTGGACCATGGAGAGATAGATGCGGTCAAAGGTGGCCGGGTACCGTTTCAATGCACTTGAAAAGGAGGAACCGCTTTTGAGGTGGTCGCAGAGATCGAGAAAAAGGGGATGGGATCTGTGCTTGCGGTATTTCTCTTCGATGGTGAGGAGGCTTTCGTAGAGAGGGAGCCCAGCTTTGAGCAGCTGGGCAAGCTCGCGCGTGAATGCCATGAGCAGGGGTTTTGGAAGAGAAATTTGGTCTTCTTTGCTTTGCAGCAAAAGGATGGTGGTGACGAGGACTTGCTGCTTGCGGAGGCGCTCTTTTGCGACGAGAAGAGAGTCGGCATCGATCACCCCTTTGATCGATTTTCCACTTTCACTGACTGCTTGGTAGCGGTATAGCGGCATGGAATCCTCACATCTCTTCACAGCCGCGAGTCACGCGGAGCACTTCGCTTGTCGCTGTCAATCCTTCAATAGCAAGCAGGGCCCCTTCTTGCCTTAAGTGGGCCATTCCAGCGGCAAAAGCGGCTTTCTGGAGCTCCAATGCATCGGGGGTCTTAAGCAACTGCTGCTTGATCGCGGAAGTGACAGGCATGAGTTCGTAAATGCCGTGCCGTCCCTTGAAGCCCGAGCCAAAGCAATGCGCGCAACCTTGCCCTTTGCACAGTTGATCGCTCTTTAAAGCATCGCGGGAAACACCGAGTTCTTTGAGCTCTTGATCAGAGGGGGTATAGTTTACGCGGCAAAAGGGACAGATGAGCCGCACTAACCGCTGAGCGAGAATGCCGACGACAGACGATGTGAGCAAATAAGGTTCGATCCCCATATCGACGAGGCGGGTGAGAGCGGATGGGGCATCGTTGGTGTGGAGCGTGCTCAAGACGAGGTGGCCGGTAAGAGAGGCTTGGATGGCGATCTCGGCCGTCTCTTTATCGCGGATCTCTCCGATCATGATCACATCAGGGTCTTGGCGCAGGATATGGCGCAGACCGGTTGCGAAGCTGAGATGGATTTTCGGATTGATGCCGATCTGGGCCATTCCCTGGAGCTTGTATTCGACAGGGTCTTCGATCGTCATGATGTTCATCTCCGAGTTGTTGATCTCAGAGAGCGCGCTGTAAAGGGTGGTGGTTTTCCCGCTTCCGGTGGGGCCTGTGACGAGGACAATCCCCTCGCTCAAATTGATCAATTTCGAAAATAAAGCAAGCATAGGAGGGCGCATGCCGATCTTATTTAATCCGAGAAGGACATTGCCTTTGTCGAGGATGCGGAGCACGATCCGCTCGCCGAAAACGACCGGGACGGTGCTGACGCGAAAGTCGATCTGGCGGCCGCCCATGTTGAGCTTGATGCGCCCGTCTTGAGGAAGGCGGTGTTCGGCGATATCGAGGCGGGCCATCACTTTGATGCGCGTAACGAGCTGCGATTGAAATTCTTTGGGAGGAGCGTGCCTTTGCTGAAGGACGCCGTCGATCCGGTAGCGGACGCCAAGGCCGATTTCCATCGGCTCGAAATGGATGTCCGATGCGCCTTGCTGGATCGCTTCTGCGAGCATGACGTTGAGCATGCGGATCACAGGCGACTCTGCATTCTTTTCGAGAAGATCGTATCCTTCCTCTTCGGACTCAGCGACTGGACTTTCGGCCTGAAGGCTTGCGATGTATTCCGATGCTTCATTCTCTTTTTGGTGGTAGCACTTTTCGATGGCCTCTTCTAAGGCAAGTTTAGGTGCGAGCAGGGTGCGCACGGCGCGGTGGGTGAGGCAGCGTATTTCTTCGATAGACTCAAGATCAAAGGGCTCTTTCATGGCGACAAGGAGAGCGCCATCTTCCTCATTCAAGGGGAGCATGAGGCGGCCTTTCGCAAAGGAATAAGGCAGCGGCGTGATCTTCTCTTTGACATATGGGAATTCGGAGAGATCTTGGGAAAAGGGCAGGCCGAACCGGTGAGCGATTTCCTCAGGATCGCCTAAACTTTTGGGCGCTTGGGGCTTGATAGGCGCTGCTGAAGCGTCAGGAGGGCGTTTCTTTTTAAGAATTTTCACCAAATCATCGAGAAGATTAGACATGGCTGTTCCCGAACAACGCTTTGAAGCTATTTTGGAAATTTTTGTTTCGCTCTTTTTCTTGAGCTTCGACAACCCGCTCGAGATATTCGGGAATGTCGCCTGGGCGCTTTTTCACTTCTTCCGTGCGGATTTGGACCAGCTCATCCTCAGGATCGGTTACGATCTTGGGAGTAATAAAAATGAACATGTCCGTGTTGTGATCGGTCAGCTTGACAGACCCAAAGAGCTTGCCGAGGCCTGGGATATCCCCTAAGAAAGGGATTTTTTCTTCGTTATCATTTGTCACTTTGCGGCGAAGTCCGCCTAAGATGACAGTCTCTCCATCGGGAACGCGCACCTCGTTCTCAATGTGCCGGCGGTCGACCATCGGTCGATCATTGTGGTGAAGGTTTTTTGACGTATCAAAACTGACATTGGTCTTCAAAGTGACCGACGCTCTTTCCTCGGAATTAGGATCATCGTCGGGCATATGCACCGTGGGAGTGAGCACGATGGTGATCCCATATTGGGCGCGTTGATAGGATTGTTCAAAGGCAATTCCCTTGTTAGTGTCGATCGGCGCAGCGCCGTTATTCAAAGAGATCTCTTCCATGATCGAGATTTGGCACGCCGTTTGGTTGACGGTAATCACAGAGGGCGCAGCATTGAGCTGAATGTCATCTTGCGTCATCAAAAAGTTCAAGGCGAGATCGTAAGCGGGAAAATGCTTCGACTTTTTGCCATGGAGTAAAAATTCGAGGACGCCTGGGCCTGTTGGCGCTAAATTCGATTTATAATGAAGTCCATTTTTCTTCGATCCGAGTCGAAGGACATTCATCCCGTAGCTATTTTCATTTTTAATTTTCTTTTCAAATAACATCACTTCGATCTGAACCATCTTTTTGGGCACATCAAGCTTGCGCAATAAATCTTTGATTTTCACAAGCGCATCCCGGCGCACGACCATGAGCAGATTTCCTGTCTTGGGGTCGGAGATGAAATGGTCGGTTTTCTCTTCAACAACATCTAAGGAAGCGATGTTGCCGACTTTAAGTGGAGGGGGTTGGATAACGAGGGGCGCCGCTGGAGGGTAGCCATCGGGAGGGGCCTTGAATTGTGGCCCTTGAGAATTAAAAGTGACATCGGTCTCTTTATTAGTCTCCGAGGACGTCATTAAGAGGGAATGGTAAACCCTTTCGAGCACCTTAGCGAGATCGTCGGGATTGCTGTGGCGGCATTGGTACATATAGATCGTCATCTCCGCGGGATCATGCAGCTGCTCTTCCGTGTCCTTGACGATCTTTTCTGCGCGCTGGACGACTTCTTCTTGACCAATCAAGATCAGCGAATTGCCCGGGGCCAGGGAAAAAATATTCAATCCCTCCTGCTCAGGCTTGCCAAAGGGAGGGCGGTTTTTCTCCATCGCCTCTCCAAAGAAGGAAGCTAAGATTTTTTCCATCTCTTTAACGGCCATTTTGGTGATAGGAACAACGCGGGAGATCTTTCCTGTCGAGCTTTCCCAAACGGTGGCGTAGAGATCAAGAAGCTTAGAGACTTCTTCTTTGCTAGAGACAATGGCAATTTTAGGGCCAATTTGATGGATGAATGTCTGTTTGGTATCGGCAAAGCGTTCAAAGAATTGGAAAGAGCTCTTCACTTGCTCAACCGGCGGAGAAAAGACGTAAAACATCCGGGTATGATCGGGGACCCATTGCAGCTGCTCTCGAGAGGATGCAATGGCCTGGATGGCAGAAGGGTCCTGCTTCAAGATGTAAAGCTGCCTTACATAGGTGTTGACCTTCTTCACCCCGATGCCATTATGCGCCAGAATGAGCTCCAGCATCTCGCTCCACGATTCGCGCGGGATCGGAATGTTGGAGTGCATATTGAGCTTGAGGGCGGACATCTCTGGCGGCACGATAAAGAGATAGTCAAGGGCGCCATATTCCATGACAAGCTGCGCCAGCGTTGTCTCCTCCTGGTCCCAGAGGCCGTACCCCTCTTCTTCCCGCTTAGAATCTTGCACGGCCGATTCATGCCATTCTTTTTCGAGCGTATGGATTTGTTCCTTGATGCCGTTGGTCTCTTGCAATAGCTCGTAAAATTCCTCTTCCCCTTTGCCCTCTGAGTGGAGCTGCCGCGCTTTTTTATAGCATTCATCGAGGCTGTAGCGGAGCGCGATCAATTGCTGATTCACATTTTTCAACATGCCGTCAAAATTGCCTGGACTGTCTTTGGGCGATGTGCTCGCCATCTTTTCTGCGATGGTCATCGATGCCAATAAAGAGAAAAGGTTGATGCAAATCGCAACTCTTCTCACGCCGCCGCCTTCCTTCTCTTGCGAGAGGTCTTGGTTTTAGCTTTTTCAGCATCGACGGGAAGGGTGATGGGTTGAATGAATGTCCGGGACTCATCGAAGAGATGTCCTTTGAGGACCGAACGGCCGCCTTCTTTTTCAATCCCGTCGAAAATCAACAATTCCCCATTGATGCGATGGTGCAAATACTGATCGAGATCTTCCCATTTGCGCAAATTCCTCCAGCCGCCCGCGGTTTTCAGAAGCCAATCGCCTGCTTTAAGGACCATCCTCCTCTTGCCAAACGCACAGCTCACTTGGGTCCCGCTCCTCATTCGGATGGCAGCAGGCATGGCCTCTGGTTTAAGCTGGATGCGCCCCTGCTTTTCCATCTCCACGGCGACATGCACGGGGTAAAACCCCGTGTCGTCCCATGCTTCGATTTCGATCGATTTGCCCGTCATCGCCCTCACTTTAGCAACCGGAAAATCTTTTTTTATTTCTTCGGCGATGCGCCACTCTCCGGACTCATAGATAAGACCATCCCCAGGGGATACGAAGAGGGCATACGTTCCTGCATCCCGCGAAAATTCAAGGACAGCTTTATCGCGCCAGGGAGCAAATTCCCTGCCGCCGTATTTCTGGATCAACAAATCATAGGGAAAGCATCGGGCGGTTTTCAATTCTTTGACAAACGGCAATACTGATTGGGAAAGACCAGGGCCTTGCTTTGCCAGGATGAATTGCCCTCGCTCTTCGCCCGACGCCACTTTACGGCCGGCCTCGATGAGCACAGTCCCATTGTCGAGCAAGATCGGTTTTACCCATAAACCTGTTGCAGCCTCTGACGAAGAAAGACCTTTTCCCTGCTCGCTCTCTTTTAAGAAAAGGGTGCGCCCGCTATTCCAGGTCAACTGTTCTTTGCCCGCCTTGAGCGCGAGTAAAATCTTTGATTCTTTAAGGTCGGCGTCAGGACGGCTGTTATAAGCTACAACAGCCAGTTCGTCAGCGAGGCGAGCGACCCAGCCGAAAGCATGGCGCGGATGCAGCGCAAGCGCCCCGGAACCGATCGATTCATAGGGAAAAAGCATCCGTCCTCCCTTTTGCATCCCTAAATTTCCTGTCAACGGCAGTTTTTTCATGCTCCAAGGGTAGAAACAGTAGAACAAAAGAAGGCAGACGCACACGGCGCCAAGGGCCATCGTGCTCAATAACACGCTCTGTCTCATCCATCGATCGATATCCCACTTAGCAGGAGAAAAAATTAACACATAGTTCCCTTGGAAAATAGTGAAATTTTAGGACATTTCTCAAATAAACAAAAGAGACATTTTGCATCTTTGCCAGTTGCAAAAAAATAAACTAATATTTAAACGATAAATAAGAGGCGAGGTAATTATGGATGAAAATAAACCTAAGAAAGAAGGGGTTTCCGTGAGAGAAATAGAATCATTTGCTAGAAAAAATCGATTAGCTGTGTTTTTCGTGTTAGCTTACATTCTAGCTACCTTTTTTTCCTTTGTGATGTGGGGTCTAGGCTGGTCTGTTGTCGCCGCTGGCGTTGGCGCTATCATCGGCATTCTTCTCAAAGGACAAATTACACACTTTTCAAAAGTCATCTTCCAATTTGTCTTCAAGCAAGAAAACACTGTTCAAATCATTATAGCAGTTGTCCTTTTGATCCTTGCAATTATTATTCCGCCGCTTTTCTTTTTAATCCTGGGGCTCCATGGCGGAAAAGACTTGCAGCATTGGGCACTTGAGATTGGCTCTCAAACTCATCGCTGAGCGATCAATTCTTTCTTTCTCTGCTCGATGAAGTCGAGCAGAGAGACATCTCCTTGCGTAAAGTTCTGAGCTAACAAGGCGTACGCTTCCGGATCATAGGTCTTTAAATTAGAAGGTTTGTCTTTCCAACCGGCATTCGCGACGAGCTCGTCCCAAGCCTTGAGCTCCTCCTCTTTTGAGCCAAGCTGCTGCTGCAGGGAGGCAATTCTCAACAAATTATATGCATACAGCACCGATCCCGACTTGACCATCTTGTCCCGCCCTTCCCAAAAGGCATCATCTCCCTCCATGGCATTTTTCATGCGCAGCGCTTCGATGAGAGCATCCTCGTATTTTTCTTGAGAAATCAGGAGGGTATTGCGAGAAAACTGGGAATAATAAGGCGATGTCAGCTCTTGAGACCGCTTCAGCGCCGCTGAAGCATACAGCTTGGCCTTGCCCGCTTCTCCCAAACTGAGCAGCCGCTGAGCGATCTGGGTCCCGAATTTGGCCTGAAGCTCAGGATGGCGGCTCAATGGCCTTTCTAAATTTTTTAGTAATTGGGGATCTTGCGCATCCTTCGAAATCCATAGAGTAAAGGCCCGCTGAACTTCTAAATAGCCCGACCTGCCGAACCTGCCGGTCAATTGAACGAGGGTGGTCGCGAGCACGACCAAGGTGAGGAGCGACAGAAATAATGTTTTGCGATGCTCGTATAGCCAGTCGGCGCAAAACGCCTTTGCGAAGGCGGCCCGTCCAATATGCAATCCTTCTTTTGGCCGATTGTCCATAAAAACCTCATCTTGGGTCTATGAAGAATTATAAATTCCCGAGAGGGAAAAAGGCAATCATTAAGTTTTAAGGGTCTTCGCATTGATGGCCACGATCACCGTGCTAAGCGACATGACTGCGGCGGCAACAGCTGGGGTGATGTAGACAAAAGCGGCGGCAAGGGGGATGGCGATCGCATTGTAACCTGTTGCCCAGAGAAGATTTTGCACCATTTTTTGATAAGTGCCGCGTGAAAGAGACAGGATGCCAACAACATCCAAAGGATTGCTTTTGACGAGAATGATGTCGGCGGCTTCGATTGCGATGTGGGTGCCGGCGCCGATGGCAACGCCGACATCGGCTGCGGCAAGCGCCGGCGCATCGTTGACGCCGTCTCCTACCATGGCGACGGCAAGGCCGCGCTGCTGAACTTCTTGAATTTTCTTCGCTTTTTCATGAGGGAGCACTTCGGCAAAATATTCATCGAGCTGCAATTCGTCGGCAACCCATTTTCCTACAAGCTTGTTGTCCCCTGTGAGCATCATGCACCGGATTCCCATTTTTTTGAGGGCTTTGATGGCATCTTTAGATTCTTTACGAATGATGTCGGCAAGGGCGATCGCGCCATTGAGCTGATTGTCGATGAGGACAAAGACCACTGTTTTGCCTTGCTCTTGATAAGGTTCTTTGAAGGGGATGTTATTTTCTTTCAAAAAGAGAGGGCTGACAACCTTGACCTCTTTTCCTTTAACCTTCCCGACAGCGCCTTTGCCGGGGATGGCTTGAAATTTTTCCACCGGCCATTTTTCTTTGCAGCGCTCGGCAATGGCCTTTGCGATGAGATGCTCAGAGTGCACTTCGATCGAGCCTGCATAGTTCAACAATTCTTCTTGGTTCATTTCGCTAAAAGACAGTATATCGGTAACGCCAAATTTACCTTCGGTCAATGTTCCTGTTTTGTCAAAAACAACGGCTTTAATGTTGCGCGCCGTTTCAAAAGCAGTGCGATTGCGGATCAACAGCCCTTTTTGCGCAGCTATCGCTGTGGAAGCAGCGACGACAAGGGGAATTGCAAGCCCCAGAGCATGAGGACATGTGATGACCATTACTGTCACCGAGCGCTCGAGTGCAAAGCCTACACCTTGGGGAGTCAAGAAGATCCAAATGAGAAAAGTGAAAAAACCGCTCACAAGCGCAATGATCGTCAGCCAAAGGGCTGCGCGATCCGCTAAATCTTGCGTCTTCGATTTGCTCTCCTGCGCTTTTCTGACCATCTCGATGACTTGAGAAAGGAACGAGTCCTTGCCCATTTTTTTAATTTCAACAGTAAGAGACCCTTCTAAATTGACAGAACCTCCGATCACGTTAGAGTTTTTTTCTTTTTCTACCGGTGTCGATTCTCCTGTGAGCATCGATTCATTGACGCTGCTCTTGCCGTCTGTCACGGATCCATCAGCGGGGATTTTTTCACCCGGTTTGATCAAGACCTTATCGCCCAATGAGAGCTCTTTTAACGGAGTGTCTTTGATGCTTCCATCGGCCATGAGCTTGTGCGCAGTCGCGGGGAGCAATTGAACGAGCGCTTCCAACGCTTTGCCGGCGCCGAGCACAGATTTCATCTCGATCCAATGCCCGAGGAGCATGATATCGATCAGCGTGGAAAGCTCCCAAAAGAAAATCTTGCCCTTAAGACCGAAAACGACCACAGCGCTATAGACGTAAGCAATGCTGATCGCAAGGCCGACCAACGTCATCATTCCTGGAGTTTTTGCCTTGAGTTCTTCGCAGA
>JASHWX010000129.1 GCA_030043815.1 Candidatus Rhabdochlamydia sp. | reverse complement strand
AGCTCAAACAAAAAGTCATCGGCCTTTATAAAGACCTCGAAGAGGGCCGGGTCGAAGGAGAAGTGAAAGAGATCCAGCAGCGCTCGACTTCCCTAAAAAAAGGGCAGGTGACCGTCCGAGCCTTAAAGAAGCTGGAAAATGGCATCGCCGATCTCGAGAAGCACCATTTACCTTCCATTCCCCATCGCCGTATCATAGCGGCAGCCAAAAACGCCTTGCAGGAGGCCAAAGCCAAGCTCGAAGGCAAGCCTGCTCCGCGCCGATATGAGATGTTATCGGAGCCTGCAGATGAACTCATGCCGGGTGATGTGGAAGAATTATTCGACATCGCGAAAGCCGTTTACAACCGCGATTTCAGACAAGCCAAGATACGCCTGCGCCAGCTTCCCGAAAGCCATCAACAGCGCTTCCAAGATCACATGAAGCAATTGCTCGCCGCCCCTTTCGACGATCCTCTAGAAACGATGCAAGCCCTCATTGCAACAGCAAACGACCTTGTCGGCAACGGCGAAACATATCCCACAAGCAATGAAATCGATCAGTTCTTCTTAGGTCTGTTTGAAGTTCTAAAAGAAGGAAACTAAAATTTTCTCCTGGATTGCCTGTTTTGCTGCGGCCATGATGTAAAAGCTTCCGCAGATGACGAGGATCTCGCCGCTTGCCAGGGCAGCCTCATAGGCTGCCTCTATTCCATCCTCAATGGACAAATGCGGAGTGTATAACTTAGGATCCTCATTTTTTAATGCTTGGAGCAAATGATCAACTGTTGCTGCACGCGGCGAGTGGGCTTGCACGAGATGGATATGCGATGCCACGTCGGCGATCAAATCGAGGCATTGGCCGTATTCCTTATCTTTGGAGAAACCGACAAGAAACCGGAATGTGCGATTGGGATAAAAGGCATGCAGCGCTTGCAGCAAATTGAAAATAGCATCGGGATTGTGCGCCACATCAAAAATCGCTTCGCCCACTTGTTCAAAACGGCAAGGGGGCCGGACTGCAATTCCTTCAGCTATGGCATCGGGCTTAACTTTAAGCAGTTCAAGGGCTAGTTTGGCCACCGCGCTGTTCTCTTCATCGAAGAAATGGCTGATCATTTTAGATGCATGCACGGGGCTGTCGAGTTCCTTGGCGCGATTGAAGATAGAGCCGTATCGGGCCTTAGGGCCGATCACAAGAGGCACGTGGGGCTTGATGATCCCTGCCTTTTCGAATGCAATCTGCTCTAAATCGGATCCAAGGACATGGGCGTGCTCGCGGCTGATCGATGTGATGACGCTTAAAACAGGGGTGATGACATTTGTCGCATCTAGCCTTCCACCAAGGCCCGTCTCGATGACTGCGTAGTCGACGCGCTGCTTCCTAAAATAGTCAAAAGCCAAAAATGTCGTCAGTTCGAAAAAGGTCGCTTTTTCTTCGATGGCAAAGAGGCGCTCCATCCCTTCGACTACATCGTCTTCTGAAATCATGGTCCCATCGACGCTGATCCTCTCGCGAAACGAAAACAAATGGGGCGATGTATAAATCCCCACGCGATAGCCGGATAATTGGAGCGCCTGGGCAATTTTCGTGGTCACCGATCCTTTGCCGTTGCTGCCGGCGACGTGGATGGTCTGATAATTTGAAGCAGGTTTTTGCAAAGCTTTATTCAAGCGCTGCGCATTCTCGAGGCCTTGGTTTAACCATTGAATCTGATACAGCCGATCGATGATTTCAGTATAGCGCATGCTTGAAAATCTGATGAAAGCTCTCCTCATTAACCCAAGAACAACCCAATGCGATGTAATCCTTCACGCTGCCATGAAAATCGGAGCCTCCGCTAATGAGCCACTTCTTTTCACGGGCGATTTTCAGCCACCGTTTTTCTTGGTCGGGCGGAAATTTTGCATAATGGCATTCTAGCCCATCGAAGGGTAATTTGAGGAGCTCTTTGATTTTATTGTTGTGCACGAGAAGATGAGGATGGGCGATGAAGGCTTTTCCTTCTGCCTGATGGATAATGTCGAGAGTCTCTTCCACTGAAACGGTCTCTCCCGGAACGTAGCAAGGTTTGCCGTCGCCAATGTAAAGATTGAATGCCTCTTTGATCGAGGCTACATATCCTTTTTTCACCATGAGCAGTGCAATATGAGGACGGCCGAGGGTATGCTCCCCCATCGCGAGCAGTTCCTCTTCCATAATAGGCATGCTCAAACGCTGCAAATTTTCCAAGATCGCTTTGTTGCGCATCGTGCGCCTGTGCGCATGGCGCTTGCAGAGTTTTTCGATGGCAGGGCTGTTCAACAGAAAATCGTAGCCGAGCACATGGACGTTCATTCCCAGAAAAATGCAAGAGAACTCGACGCCGCTTCCCAAAAGAATATCGACTTCTCGAGCTACGGGAACAGCTTCAGCATACGCATCAATCGTATCGTGATCGGTAATGGACAGGCCTGAAAGACCGATGGCTTTCGCATGGCGGATAAGCTGGGATGGGGTCATTGTCCCATCGCTGCACGTCGTATGGCAATGCAAATCAGCTCTAAACATGGTTCCTCGGAACGCATCGGATCTCCATTTCTAAATCCACGCCTGTCTTTTCTTTGACTTCATTTTTAACAAATTCTGCAAGCGCGAGAACGTCTCCAGCAGTCGCACCCTCTTTATTGACGATAAAATTGGCATGCATCGGCGATACTTCGGCTCCTCCGATGCGCTTGCCTTTCAGCCCGCATTGCTGGATCAGCGCCCCAGCGGAAAACTCACCGCCTGGATTGCGGAAGACGCAGCCTGCCGATTTATCGCTATAAGGCTGTGTGCGCGTGCGATAATCGATGATCCCGAGCTGCTTTTTACGCGCCTCTTCAGAAGGATGGAGCAAAAATTTGGCGCTCGCAATCACCCCTTTGCGCTTTTGAAATACCGAAGTGCGATAAGAAAAACCGATTTGATCGCGACTCAACACTTCCAACTCCCCTGTCTCATTGACGAAAGTGGCTTCCATGAGCACATCGGCAGTCTCCGATCCGCTAGCGCCGGCGTTCATATACACCGCGCCGCCCACCGACCCTGGAATGCCCGACGCAAATTCCAATCCGGCCCATCCCTTTCTTGCCGTTTGAGATCCGAGCAAAGAAAAACTATATCCTGCACCGACATGGACAATCGGCCACTCAAATTGACAGAATGTGATTTTGTTGAGGATCACAAGCCCGTCGAAGCCTCGATCATCGAAGAGGACATTGGAACCTTTGCCCAGCACAAAGAATGGAAGCTTTTGCACATGGCAGTACCGCATGAGATCTTGCAGCGCTTCCACTTCTTGAGCCTCGGTGAAAAACCGCGCTGGGCCGCCGATGCCAAATGTCGAGAATTGCTTGAGCGGTTTTTCAATCTCAAACTGAGACATGCAAACTCTTATAAATCGAGTCCAGAATAGCGTTCACAAAGGTCGCGGATTCAGGCGTGGCAAATTTCCGAGTCAATCGGATCGCTTCGGCGATCGCCACTTTGGGAGGAACATCGGGAGCAAACATCAGCTCAAAGACTCCAAGCCTAAGCACATTGCGCTCGATCCGGGGAATCCGTTCAAATTCATACGATGCCGAATGCTCTTTGATCAGAGCATCGATCGCATCTTTTTTCTCGAGGATTTTCTCCTTCGAAGATTGAGCCTCGCGGACAATGCGCTTTGTCACGGCAAGCTGCTCCATGAGGATTTCTGTCACATCTTCTCCGCCGCCAAAATCATCGCTGTAGAGCAGCAGAAAGAGGATCTCCCGATTTTTTTGCGGCGAAATAGGCATAGGCTGATTTTGTTTGTATAAGGAGCCAGTTGCAAAACTCTAGCGCATGGCAAAAACGTCCTTTTGAGTCATTTTGTCACCCCGCACCCGAGCCCTACTCCATTTGAGTATGTGCTCGGGTGCGGGGCTTTGGTCGCTGACGCGACTGGCAAACTGACTCAAAATCATCGTTTTTTCCATGCACTGAGTTTTGCAACTGGCTCAAGGGAAAGAATTTTAATGCGCATGGTGCTCACGTTCCGATAGCCAACGTTCTGCATCAAGCGACGCCATGCAGCCGGATCCTGCCGCCGTTACCGCTTGCC
>JASHWX010000128.1 GCA_030043815.1 Candidatus Rhabdochlamydia sp. | reverse complement strand
ACAAGAAAAACCAATCGGAGCAGAGGGATTTGAACCCCCGACCCACTGCTCCCAAAGCAGTTGCGCTAGCCAAACTGCGCTATGCTCCGATTAGCGGTAAAGATATTACCTTAGAGCGCGATTTTTAGACAACATTTGTTCGAAGATATGCTAAAATCTCATCCTGCAATGCCGTGTCGATAAGCAAATTGCGGCGTTCGGTGCGCCCATCTTCAGGATAGCGGCAAAGAGAGCATTTTACTATCTGGAGAGAAGCGAATGCCCTTTCCAGAGATGTTTTGTCCACAAGGTGGCGCAAGTCTCGGTTGTTGATGTTGACTGCGTTTATGGAAGGATGGGTATAGTCGAAGACGGGCATCGACATGACGTCGTGGGAAATCAGACATATAAATCCTTGAGGGATTGCAATATTGTCCTCTTCTGCTTTTTCGCGTAAAATGGCAATTTCATCAGCCTTTGCCTGAATATCTGCGGGGATATCGAACCGGTCATAAGGAACTGTCCCTGCAAAATCTTCAGCCCGAAGAGCGATTCTTTGAGGAATGGGTTCAGGCTCATCTGCTTCAACAGCTCTAAACTGTTCCGCTTCGTTCAGCCGCTCTCTTAACTGATCAAGCTGTTCCCTTTCCCGTTGAGTTGCTTCGTTCAGCCGCTCTCTTAACCGATCATAAATTGAATCCACGAATGGGTCATGTCTAGCGTCCGTCTCGTTGTTTTCCACTGCATCCGATTGTTCCAAATTTGAAGTGGCTTCGGATAGGTTCTGACAAACATCTGAGATGATGAGAACGAGATTGCCTACTACAGGGATGATCGCGATGTATCTAAACGCATCTTTGTTTGTGAGATGTTGGTGATAAGTATAAACAAAAGTAGGGAGTTGGTCAAGATCAGCAGGGCGCCAACAATAAAAAAAAAATAAATCGACGATTTGCTTTCCTGTACTGATGAAAGGAATGTAGTCGAGCGCCCAAAGCACCTTGGAGTAAGCTTCTACTTCATTGCTTGAATGACTACTTGCTGCTGTTACCATGGAAAACAGTATACGCACAATAAACTTTTTAAGAAAAGAAATTTTTCATCAACGCATTGACAATCTCTGGATGCTCGACAATCGAGGCGTGGCCGCAATGCTCAATGATGGCAAACTTAGCATCGGGGATGCCGGAAATGAGAGCTTCTTGCTCCGTCATGGGAAAAAGGGCGTCTTCTCGGCTATGGATGACAAGGGTGGGAGCTGTGATAGAGGGAAGCAAATGCAGCGATGAATAGTCGGCGAGCATGGCTTCCATTTGTCTAAGAAGCGCCTCTACGGAAAAATCTGATGCCATTTGCACAAGGGCTTGGATCAATCGGGCATCTTGGAGTTTGGAAGGGTGGACGATGAGAGACAGGTGACGCTCCATCACTTCTTTGAGCTTGCCTGCTTTGAGATCTTCGGCAACCTGCCGTTGAAATTGTATCCGCGCGGGCTCCGGTGTGGCCCAAGTATTGAGCAAGACAAGCCTTTCGACGCGTTCCGGTGCGGAGGCCCCCACTGCTTGGGCAATCCATCCTCCCATTGAATGCCCCGCTAAGCAAAAGCGTTCCGGTGCCGCTTCTAAAACCGCTCGGACCATTTCATCGCGCGACTTTTCTTTATTCATGACCGGAATCCGAATATCAAATGAATGGCCTAAGTCTTCAACTTGATGTTTCCATACTGAAGCTGTATTGGCAAAGCCGGGAATAAGAATTAAGTTCTTCATAGTCCTTTCATGAGCCGTTGCATAGCCAGCGTTGTCTGTTCGACCAATAAAGGGACGATCTCACTAGCGGGAAGGTTTGTAATGAGCGGATAATTTTGACCCGCGTAAAGGGCCATCAAATCGGCGCGGTTAAGCTTTGCTGCTGCCGTCCGGATCGGCTGAGTGAGAAAATGCTGAGCAGGAAACAAGGCGAGCGGGGCGCCTTGCATCTCTTGTGTAAATCGATTGCGCAGCATCCGCGCCGGCATGCCTGTGAAGGCGCGGGTCAAAACGGTGGGCGCTCCATGTTCATGCATCAGCGCCTTTTTATAGGGCGCTGGTGCGCTGCTTTCAGGGCAAGCGAGAAAGGCTGTCCCGAGCTGCACGGCGGATGCGCCCAAAGCGAGGGCTGCCGCAATTCCATCGCCATTCATGATGCCGCCCGCCGCGACGACAGGCACCTTGATCGCTCGGACGAGAAGGGGGACCAATGCGGACAAGCCCATTTCTTGATCTTGCTCGAGAAATGCGCCTCGATGGCCGCCTGCCTCAATGCCTTGCGCGACGACGGCGTCGACGCCGCTTTTTTCTAACAATACAGCTTCATTAAGGCTCGTCGCTGTTCCCATTACAGCAATTTGCTCTTGCTTTAAGCGCTGCATGATATTTAATGGGGGGATGCCCAGAGTGAATGAAAAGACGGGAGGGCGTTCTGCCAATACGACTTTCATCTGTTCAAAGAAGTCAGGAAATTTTTTAAGAGGGCCTGCAGGAATGCCCAACTCGTCGCGAAAACGGTTTAAGAACTCTTTTGCTTTCTCATCCTGCTTTGTTTTTGGGGTAAAAGCAAAGAGATTGACGGCAAACGGGCATTCGGTAAGCAGGCGGATTTCAGCGATCGCTTCTTTGATTTCCTGCGGCGACATATAAGCTGCGCCCAGCGAACCTAAACCTCCGGCATTAGAGACCGCAGCGACAAGGCGTGCAGTGGCCACGCTCGCCATCGGCGCCTGAATGATCGGGAACCGGATGCTGCACATTTTTGTGATCGGATTATCTTTCCACATAGAAAAAAACTTGTTATCATCCTATGATATCCGCATCATACCAAAGAAGGTGAAATCATGACATCCTTTCGCCATTTAAAGTCCGTCATCCGATTAAACGAACTCGCTGAAGACCCTTTTGACCTGACAAAAGAAGGGGCGGTCACCCCGAAGAGAATCGACTCCATGGTCGCCGAAGCTGCCGGTTTTAAACTTTTCTACGCCATGGAAAGGGTCTCCGAAAGCACTTATGGAGCGCTTGCAGAACTTGCCGAAGAGACGCATGCCTTAAAGAAAATGCACGACATGCAGTCGGGCGAGATCGTCAATTTCATCGAAGGGTATGAAAGCGAAAAGCGCCCAGCTTTGCATACGGCCATGAGGGATTTTTTTGATCAGAAGAACACATCTCCTAAAGTGAAGGAAGCGACAGAGCTCGCTTACAAAGAATGTGAAAAGCTGCGCATTTTTTTGACCGAGATCGAAAAAAAAGGGCAATTTACTGACATCGTCCAAATCGGCATCGGCGGCTCGGAGCTTGGACCCAAAGCCGTCTATCTGGCATTAGAAGCTTACCACAAACCCCATCGACGCGTCCACTTCCTCTCCAATGTC
>JASHWX010000127.1 GCA_030043815.1 Candidatus Rhabdochlamydia sp. | reverse complement strand
GTTAAGGAGTTCGCAAAAGTTGAAAATCGCCAAAAAGGACGAAAAGATTTGGCGAATGAATACTTCAGGGCCGACTATTTAATCGATAAGTTGAAAAACTTGCAGAGCGGACAATCTCCTTTTTGCATTTTTTTCCACGTCATTGGAGCCCTTCATGATTTTAAAATAGGTCAGAATGAGTGCCGGTGCTAACGAAGGTAATTTCAGTCTGCGTCTTTTTGTAAACTAATAGCCAGTCGGGTTCAACATGACATTCCCAATATCCCACGAAGTTTCCCTTCAGCTTGTGGTTTCTGAATTTGTCTGGAAGTGCTTTTTCCTCGATTAGCAGCTTCATTACTTTACGCACCTTGTCGATATCTTTGCCTCTTTTTGAGTCTCTCTTCAGGTCCTTTTCGAACGACTTCAAATAAATAGGCTTCAACATTCAGATGCCTAACTTTTTAAAGAGGTCTTCTGCATCCTTTGCTTCAATCAGATCTCGACCTTCCTCGACGCTTTTAATGGCCTTCAATGTCTTCTTATTTGGAAGTTTTGTTCCAGATAAGTTGTTGTGAATCCAAGTGCTAACGATCTCCCTCATGCTTTTCCCTAAAACTGCGGCTAAAGCCTTAAGTTTTTTATGATCCTGCTCCGGAAGATCAATCGTCATTCTTGATAGATGGGACTTTGTGCTCATAGGTAACCCCCTTGATAGTTTGGATTATACCAGATTTAAAGAAATAAAGAAAGAAATCGAAGGGGCTATATCGCAAGGCTCAGAATGTCAAGGCATTAAACTGAACGAGCGCTTCAAACGTTTCTGTCAAATGCCACCGGCTGATATAGGATGAGACCGTTGCAAAAGTCAGCATGCTTGGAAAAAACAGCCCATTTTGATGAGATTTCGAATTCGAGCGAGCCCGCATATGCGGGACGCCCCATAGGGGGGAGCTGGTGCCCGATAACAGAAATTCTCAGTATTTCGGCTGCGTCAAAGCCCCGAGGTTAAGCCACCTTAAAGCTAGCTGTATTAAGTTAATACAGCGCGCTTTAAGGTGGCTTAACCTCGGGAGCTTTCACGTTAGCCGAAATTGTGAGAATTTCTGTTATCGGGCACTAGAATCGAAAGATCGCGAAATGGGCGTTTTTAACAAGCATGATCACTTATGCAATGGTCTCAAGATGGCGGTCTGAATTTTTTAGACCATTATTATCCGTGCTATTTAAGAATTCCGACCATTTTGCTCGGATCAATTGCTTGATCAAATTCTTTTTCCGTCAAGAAACCTAATGCAAGAGCCGCCTTTTTCAAGGTGATGTGTTCGCGATGGGCTTTTTGCACCACTTTTGCCGCTTTGTCATAGCCGATGATCGGGTTCAATGCCGTCGCGAGCATCAGTGAATTGTCTAAATGCCGTTTGATCATTCTCTTGTTTGGCGTGATGCCCATGAGGCATTTGTCGTGGAAATTGATGGCGACATCGGAGAGCAGATTGATCGATTGCAAAAGATTGAAGACCATGACAGGCTTATAGACGTTAAGTTCGAAGTTCCCTTGAGATCCTGCAAAACTGACGGCAAGGTCATTGCCATAGACTTGTACCGATGCCATCAGCATCGCTTCGCACTGCGTCGGGTTGACTTTTCCTGGCATGATCGAAGAGCCTGGTTCATTTTCTGGCAGGTTCAGCTCGCCGATGCCGCACCGAGGCCCTGATCCCATCCAGGCAATATCGCTTGCGATTTTGATATAAGAACAGGCCACGCGTTTTAAAGCGCCGCTCATCTCGACAACGGCGTCGTTTCCTCCCATCGCTTCAAATTTGTTTCGCGCCGTCACAAAATGAAAGCCTGTGATCTCGCTGATCACTGCTGCAATGCGTTTGGCGTACTTTGGATGCGCATTCAATCCTGTACCGACAGCTGTCCCGCCCAGGGCAATTTCCGATAAGTGCTTCAATGCATTTTCGATCGCCTCAATCCCATGTTCGATCTGCGAGGCATACCCAGAAAATTCCTGTCCCAGAGTAATCGGCGTCGCGTCCATTAAATGCGTCCGCCCCGTTTTGACAATCCCCATGAATTGCTTCGATTTTTTCTTCAACCCATTTAGCAAAATATTAAGATTCGGCAGCAAACGCGTACGGATTTCCATCGTCGCCGCAATGTGCATTGCAGTGGGAAACGTGTCATTGGAAGATTGAGATTTATTCACATCATCATTGGGGTGGATCGGCTTCTTCGAGCCCATTTTGCCCTTCAGCAATTCAATAGCCCTATTGCTGATCACCTCATTGACATTCATGTTCGTCTGCGTGCCGGAGCCCGTCTGCCATACGACAAGAGGGAAATGACTTTCGAGCTTGCCGCTGATCACCTCGTCGCACACTCTCGAGATGACCTTCATCTTGTCTTTTGGCAATAGACTAAGCTCGCAATTGACGATCGCCGCCGCTTTCTTGATCACGGCAAGCGCATGGATTACCTCGATGGGCATCAAATTCCCGCCAATGCGGAAATTCTCATGCGAGCGCTGCGTCTGCGCCCCCCAGTATTTATCCCCAGGGACGCGGACATTGCCTAACGTGTCTTTCTCAATGCGATAGGATTTTTTCTTCATACACAGAAGTGAATGGGTTGATTTTACTCTCTACTATTCAATCTGAGTGATGATTTTTTTTAACTCAACCTTAAAAACATTTTATATACAGAGTGATTCAAAAGTTGGAATTTGGCAAAGACAGCGCCCAGAATTTGAGCCAGGCGAAGCCGATGCTTAAAGCAGCGCCTGTGCAAGCACAGGTGCGATGCAGGCAGGTCTCAAAGTCTGGGATGCTGGCACAGCCAAAACCAACTTTCGAATCACGAGGTGTATAACGCAAAGACGCCAAGCCGCGAAGACGCTAAGAAAATTGTATAAAAATCTCTGCGTCTTCGCGGCTTGGCGTCTTTGCGTTCTTTTTTCTTTCCCTGTAATTAGATCAAGAGCAGGGCGAAGACGAAAGCGAAGAGGGAGAACGACTCGACGATGCCAAGCGCCGCGAAGCATTTGCCGATGATGGCCGGCTGCTTGGCGGAGGCTTGGATCCCGGAGGCGGCGCACATCCCTTGGTAAACAGAAGAAAAAAGCAAGGCGAAGCCGACGGAGGCGCCGATGCCGATGCCCGAGAGAGGTGCCAAACTGCCTGCTTGGATGGCGTTTTTCATAAGAAGCATGAGGACGAACCCGTAGATCGACTGAGAAGAGGCGACGGCCGACATCCCGATGAACTTACCATGGTTTTCCTCGACGCGGCTCATGACGGCATGGGAGGCCATCCCGCCGATTCCGCAGCCGATTGAACTTCCGACGCAGCCGAGCCCTAAGACGAGCGCTGGTCCTATCATACTGTAATCCATATCAATCTCCTAAATATGTTCCTTGGGTTTAAAGCGCATGAGCGGCCGAAAGAGGCGCCCGCCACCATCAAAGCAATAATGATACCATTCGATGAAATTTAGACGAAGGCCGTGGATCATTCCGGCCATCAGTCCGAGCATCACATTGACGCTGTGGCCGAGCAAGATCACAAGAACGCCCAAGAACAGGCCGACGTTGCGGCCGATCCCATTGAACGTTTCTGCCATCATCGAACCGGCAAGCCCGAGCGCGTAAAGACGTAAATAAGACAAGACGTCGGCAAAGACTTGGACAAGGACGGCGATCTCGCCGATCCCTTTGAGCCTTTTTTGAATGAGTGCAAGAAAAAGGGCGACAGCGATACCGACATAAATCAGCTGCAGGCCGATCTCTTTGCCTGTCACTTGATCGACGATGCCTAAATAGTTGAGCATGGATGTCGCATGCAGCATCGTCGGGAAAAAAAGGTAGGCGCCGACCATGAAGGCGACCCATCCGATCGCGGACCAGTTACGCAAAGCGTAGCGCAATAATCCTAAAGCGATGTGGATGACGCCGATCATTAATGAAAATTCAAGAAGAATAGCGTCATTGAACGCATCGATGATCGGGTAATTGAGATGATGATCTTTCTCAATGATACCGCCTTGAAGAAATTCTTTGCCTGTTGCTGCTTGGGAAAGATTGGGGAATTCCTTGATCCAAAATTGGTAAACGTCGTCTTGATGGGCGAGGTGATAACTCGCTTTTTTCACGGCCACGACATCGAGCAATGAGGTCTTCCCAATCCAATTGTTGGGAAGGATTTCCAAGCCGAAAAATTGGGTGGTGAGAAGTCCCCAGGCGACACAGGCGGTGGACAAGATGGTGGCGAGCTGTAAAAAGCGCCTGGCGCTGCCTTTGAGAGTGGGGAACTTGTATTTGAGAAACACGCAGACCCCAAGATAGAGCAGCCCATAGCCGCCGTCGTTGACGATCATGGCAAAAAAGAGGGCAAAAAACCAAAAGACCCAGCCGGATGGGTCTTTATCGGTTGTCGCGGGAATATCATAGATGCGCACTAGATCTTCCCCAATGCGATTCGCGCCTTTATTTTCCATGTAGGTAGGGACGCGGTCGCTCTCCTCGATGAGAATGGGTTCGCAGTGGATGGCCATCCCATCGATGATCGAGAAGAGGGTGTTGATCTTATTGACGGGAATCCACGCTTCTACGGCAAAAAGGGAATTTTCCAAGGGATAAGCGATCTCTTTTTTTGCGGTCGCGAGGTTGAAATCATTCAAGCGTTCGACAAAAGCCTCGTGGATAAAATCTAAATGGCCGGCAAAGCCTTTAAGCTCGGCTTCGATCTGATGCAAGGATTCTTTTACAAAAGAAAGGTGGGTCTGCAGCTCGCCGAGCGGACGGTCGATCCGCATTTCGATCATATCGGGGTAGCTGCGGGGCTGCTTGTTGATCGCGATGAAGTAATCGAGGTCGTATTCGCTGCCGATATAGATCACCTCGTCGCTGATGTCCGCAATGTGGGCTTTTTCTGTCTTCATGCAGAAAAATTGGATCTCGCGCTTGCCTATTCTTTCGATAAAATCAATGTCATCTAAAGAAAAATCTCCAAAGGGCGCGACGCGGATGATCTCCGACTCGACGAGCCGCTTTTCTTCATGGAGGCGCTCGACCTCCGATTTAAGGCGGATGATCTGCAATGCAACTTCATCGGCAAACTGGAGATCGCCTCCTTTAATGTAGGGTTTTTTGACGGGAAGCTTGCGTAAAATGCGCTTAGCATCGAGCAGATGCTGGATTTCAGCAGTCATTTCGACTGGCTTTTTTCCAAAGGGGGAAATGAACTCCATGATTCCTTTGGATTGCGCGCGTTCGAAGAATCGATCGATGTCTTCTTTGACCCCTAAAATGAGATATTTTTTCACATCGATGATCATGCTTTCTTACTCTGGATGATTTTCTTAGCGACTTTTGCTTGAGATACAGCGGCGAGCTGCTGATCGCCAAGAAAAATCTTAATTTTTTTAATGTTTTCTATAGAGCGCGGGATGAGGATCTTCTCAAACAGGTTGACGCGGATAGACACTTCGCGCAGTTCCTTTTCCAAAGCTTGCTTTTTCTCTTTGGAAATCTTGATTTTTTCGCGGATGGTGATGAGCTCTTTGATCCCGAGGATAGCGGACTCGAACCAAACGGGCGTATCAAATAGGGAATACGTCGCCGGGTCGAATTGGATCCTCTCAAACAGGGGAATGTCGACCCCCGCGACGTTTTCGCGGGAGCGCTCTACGCTGTGAACTGTAACAGCGGAAAAGAGATCGGGAGCGCTTCTTTCGGTGAGAAGCGGCACATATTTTCCGACCTTGTCGTTAGACAAAGAAAATTCCCCAAAGAGGTGTTCAATCTCACTCTGGGCTTGATTGACCTCCATTTGCAGCATCGCTTTTTTAAGCTGCAATGTGGGAAGGTATTTCTGCAAGCGTTCGAGCTTGACCTGCTGTGCGCGGAGTTCTGTCTTTGTCAGTTTTACGTCAGCCATGCGGCCAGTATTTATCAATTAATGTTTGCTTGATACCCACTTCATGCTTCTCAAAGCATTCGGCCAGGGTCTTCCATCCGAGGTCGAGGGCGTCTTCTAAAGTGATATTAATCTGCAAATTCATCATCCGATCTTCAAACAAGTTTGAAAAATGCAGGAGCTTTTCATCCCAGCGCG
>JASHWX010000126.1 GCA_030043815.1 Candidatus Rhabdochlamydia sp. | reverse complement strand
GCTTCCATCGAGTCTAGCCGGACGCTCAATCTTTTAGGACGCCACCGCATTCCTTTCTCTATTTCTGAACAACTCCTTTTCCACAAAGGCAAACGGTTTACCTACCATTCCAATGCGATGCGATTTAAAGCTTTTGATTCGAAGGGTGCCCTCCTTTTGTCCGACATTTACTATTCAGTCGGCGGCGGCTTCGTCGTCACCCAGGATCAAGCCCTTGAGCCCTCTTTCACGACCTCTTTGGATGATTCTGTTCCTTACCCTTTCCAAACCTGCGAAGAACTGCTCCAACATTGCCGCGATGCGGATTTAAGCATCGCTCAAATCGTCATGGAAAATGAAAAGACATGGCGCTCAGAAAGTGAAATTCGATCAGGGATTTTAAAAATCTGGCAAGTGATGCAAGACTGCGTGGCCCGAGGCATCAAACAAGAAGGGATTTTGCCGGGGGGATTGAATGTGAAGCGGCGCGCTGCAGAGATGTATCGCAATTTGTCGACGACTCTTAAAAATCCATCCGAGATTTTTGATTGGGTCAGCTTGTTTGCGCTTGCCGTGAACGAAGAAAATGCCGCCGGTGGCAGAGTGGTCACCGCCCCGACAAACGGCGCCGCAGGGATCATACCCGCCGTGCTGCACTATTATCAAAAATTCACCTCCGATTTCAGCGAAGATGGAGTCGTTACATTCTTTTTAACCGCAGCCGCAATCGGCATTTTATACAAAGAAGGCGCTTCTCTTTCGGCCGCCGAAATGGGCTGTCAAGGCGAAGTCGGCGTCGCGACATCGATGGCTGCCGGCGGCTTGACCGCTGCCCTTGGAGGAACCAATGCACAAATCGAAAACGCTGCCGAAATCGGCATGGAGCACAATCTCGGCCTGACATGCGACCCGATCGGAGGCCTTGTCCAAATCCCCTGCATCGAGCGCAACACCATGGGTGCCATCAAAGCGATCAACGCCACCCGCCTAGCACTCCACGGCGACGGCACTCACCGCGTTTCTTTAGACCAGGTCATCGCCGCCATGCGGCAGACAGGCGAGGACATGCAGTCTAAATACAAAGAGACAGCCGAAGGGGGCCTCGCACTCTTCGTCCCCGTCAATTTGCCTGAATGCTAGTGTCTAGACACTAGTTTTAAAATCGCAGATAAAGTAGTCTTTTTCCTTGATTTGAAGGAGAAAGTGGATGAACGGCAATGAATTGCAAAAAAAGAGGCAGGCATATCGACCTGTCTTGCCTGAAATCCTTGGCGATTTGCATGGGATTGCCTGGTCCAAGTCGCAAAGTGGGATGAGCGGCGACAAAATGAAAGGGATGTTTCCTTTGACCGGCGGTGGGCCATTGCTCACAGGGCAAAAAGGGGGAAACCGTTCGGGCAAGCCTCTGCAAATCGGCGTCGTTCTTTCGGGAGGTCAAGCGGCTGGAGGGCACAATGTCATCACAGGCCTATTCGATGCGTTGAAACAACTTCATCCCCAATCGCGCGTCTTCGGCTTCCTCGACGGCCCTGGCGGCATCGTCTCTGGCAAATACAAAGAATTGACAGCTGAGTTCATTGCTCCCTATCGCAACATGGGGGGATTTGACATGATTGGCTCAGGGAGGACGAAGATCGAGACAGACGAGCAATTGAGCGCCTCTTTGGCTACCGTCCAGAAGATGAAGCTCGATGGCCTTGTCGTCATTGGCGGAGATGATTCCAATACCAATGCCGCCATTTTGGCCGAGTACTTTCTCAAATGCGGCTCAAGCACAAAAGTCATCGGCGTCCCAAAGACGATCGATGGGGATTTAAAAAATGCCTACGTCGCCACTTCATTTGGGTTTGATACCGCTTGCAAAACTTACTCCGAGATGATCGGCAATATCGCCCGCGATGCGGCATCTGCTAAAAAATACTACCATTTCATCAAGTTGATGGGCCGCTCCGCTTCCCATATTGCATTAGAGTGCGCGCTCAAGACACAGCCAAATCTTACCCTGATTGGGGAAGAAGTGGCAGCAGAGAAAAAGACTTTGGCGCAGATCACCTCAGAAATTGCCGATTTGATCACCAAGCGTGCAGAAAAGGGGAAGCATTACGGCGTGATCCTCATTCCCGAAGGTTTGATCGAATTCATTCCGGAAATCGGCGCATTGATCAAAGAATTGAACCAAATCCTCGCCAATCATCCCTCCGCTGATGTCGCCGCACTATTGACATCCCACTCCAAGGAGTGTTTTGCTTCGCTGCCCGAGCGCATTCGAGAGCAGCTGCTGCAGGGTCGCGATCCTCATGGGAACGTTCAGGTTTCGCTGATTGAGACGGAGCGTTTACTGATGGAGACTGTTTCTAGAGAGCTTGAAAAGAGGCAGATCAAATTTTCTTTGCTCCAGCATTTTTTCGGCTATGAAGGGCGGGCGGGCTACCCTTCCAATTTCGATTGCAATTATTGCTATGCGCTAGGTCATGCAGCAGCCCTTCTCATCGATGAAGGAGCGACCGGTTATATGTGTGCCATTTCAGGGCTGGCTCGCCCGCCTGCCGAATGGGGGATCGGGGGCGTGCCGCTGACATCTTTGATGCATATTGAAATCCGCAAAGGAAAGGAAAAACCTGTGATCGAAAAGGCGCTTGTCGATCTAAAAGGGCCGGCCTTTTCTCGTTTTAGACAGCATCGTGAGCGTTGGATGTCCGATGATATGTATAGCTTTCCAGGGCCGATCCAATTTTTTGGCGACCCTGCATTGACAGATAGCGTCCCTATCACCATCTACTTGGAGAGCCATGGTCGTTAAACCCGCAGCATTTCCTAAAGGACAGAACGGGATCTCTGAAGAGCGAACGGGAATCCCGATTCCTGCGGGACCGGTGCCCAAGCTCGCTTTAAATGCTCTTATTAGCGGCCCGTATGGAACCTCCCCTCCGCAAAGAGATCCATCTCCATTAAGCGACCGGTTGGCAAATAGCCCCTCATCATCCACACAAGCATATCCAAAAATGATGCAAAGATTTGCCTCGCAAACGGGTCTTAAGGATGCGGCGAAGGCGGTCTCAAAGCTGCCTGGAAGGAATAGCTTCTCGGGTGATTTGACGCCGCCAAAAAAGCCAACCCCCAAAGAAAGCCCGTCCCCCGGCCGTTCGCTGAGCAGCTCTCCGCAAGGCTTTATTTGGCCTGCGACCTCTCAAGGGGGAAATGCTCTTATCGTTAAGAAAAAGTTGGAATCTTTGTCAAGGCTGTTGGTCGACCATCACTTTGATGTCAAGCAAGCGGAAATAGATCTTTTTATTTGCCTTCACAATTATCCTGATGAGCTCGACCTCATGATAAATCTGTTAGTTTACCTGCGGCAAGCGATTCAAAATGAACGTCGCAGTAGAATGGATGAATTGTTGTGCCGGATGATGCTCAGAGCTGAGAATATGGCTTTTCTCAATGCTTACTTTAAGCGAACAAATGAAGATCTCAATGCGTTAGCGGTCAAAGCGATGCCTTTTATGCTCAAAAAGAAGGATATATGGGAGATAATCCTCCTCTTGTCTGATTGCACACGGGAAGACCTGAAATCTCAAACGCTCGATACACTCTTCAGAGAAAACTGCTTTCTCTCTTCTTTTCTTTGTAGAGAACTGGGGATTCATCTTTGGTCCAAAGATTTGAAAGCGCTTTCCGAGATATTGCTAAAAGATTTGAAGAAAGCAGATAACCTTTCATTGTGTTTAGATAGAAAATTGATTGATCATCTTCCCGATGAAGCGACATTAAGAGAAAATGCCGAGCATTTTTCCCAATGGGCAAATAGAATCTTGCCTTCTATCTTTTCGTTGAATGTTCCAGAATCTTTTTCATCGCTTCTCAAAACTCGCCGTTTGGATATTACGCGATTTTTGAATTCTCAATCTTCGACAGGCGAAAATCCCATCAAGGCATCGCGAACCTATGTGGGCGAGCTGCTTTGCCAGCGTATCTTGTGCCCTCAAATTCTTCAATTTGTCGATAAGGATAAACATCCTGATATTTTCAGCATTCTGCTCAGTTTGACAAAAGTCATCAAGTGCTTATCCCATGAGTCCGAATTTGATGCAAATCAGGGGATTTATGCGTCCTTAAATCCTCTATTAGAAGAGAACAGAGCAAAGTTTCAATCCTACATCGACTCTATCTCCCTAGAAAGATAAAAAAAGTGAATCACAATGGCATTACCCGCTTCTCTCTACAGGTGCCCACGTCAAGATTTGTCGGCCTACAGACTCACTGTATCCTGCCCTATTCAAACAAGCCCTCCCGATTCATCCACCGCGCCGCGTACGCTTTATCGCACCTATACAAGCCCCGAATTTGAGAAAGAGAAATTTTATCGAAAAAATTCACGTATTGATTCTGTTGCTGATGAACCCCAGGTCGAAAATCCGCTGTATTTAAACCCGCTCGCCTCGCCTTCAGTGGTGCATAAGAAATATACAAAGGGTTCTGATGTAGCGAAAGTGGAAGAAGACCTCTTCAAATGTTTCATGGCCTACCCTGGGCTTCGAGGAAGAAAACTAGCCGTTCTCTTAGAGATCGCATCTTTATTCAAGCCGGCCGGCAAAATGAACGAGTTTCTCAAGCTGATGCTGCTTAGAGCTCCTTATGCTCAATTGATTAAAGCTTACTTTGCCAAAACGAATGAAGATTTTAATGCATTTGCAGCGGAGGTCATCCCTCAGCTGATGAAATCCCAACAAGCGATGACTTTGATTCATCTCTGCGGTCTCTATACACTATCAGATCTGGAAGGCGAAAAGCGCGAAACTTTGTTTAGACAAGCTTGTTTTTCTTCAACGCTCTGCAAGGAAGTCGGGCGCGGATTTTGGATGCACGGGCTCGGAGAACTCAATAAGATCATTTTGGGCGCATTAGAAAGAAATGAAATGTGGCAAAACGACAAGTTTTTGCTCTGTCTGGATCGAAATCGGGCAAGGGAAATGCTGCAAGAGCAATTGAAGGGAATCAGTGTAGAAGATCAAGATCACTTTCTAGAGACGATGCTGATGGACCATGCAAATAATTTTTTGAAGTTTGCCAGGGGAGTTCTCCCTTTAATTTTTTCCATGGGTGTCCCTGATCCTTTATCCGCTCTTCTCAAGGAGCGGCGGATGCATATTATGGACTTTTTAAAAAATCATTCATCAGAGAATTCCATTGATGAATCAAGGCCCTATATTGGAGAGCTTGTATGTAATCGGATTCTATGCCCTTATATCCTCTCTTTGGATTATAGACCTGAAGTGCGGTGTGTGATGGTCAGTCTGACAAAATTCATTCAAAATTGTGCAAGCGGCATCTCATTTGGAGAAGAAAAGAAAGACCCTATCTATGAAATTCTCAACCCTCTTTTTGATGAATTTGGCCCGATGTATCGCAATTTTATTGATGCTCATTCAGGTTAGAATAGATTCTTCATTTCCGCTTGGAGAAGGGCATAGGCGAGATAAGGATCGCGGCATTGGACTTTAACCAGTTCGCCTTTGATCGGGATTTCGATATACCCCCGAGAAAACCCCTGTCTTAATTCGTCTCTTGTAAATGCCGGATTGTTGACAATGGCCTCGGAATAGTCTTTGTGTGTTTCGCCGGAATAGCTGACCTCGCCCCAATACACGGGTACAAGGCTAGTCAAAGTTCCCGAGTCCGGGGCAAGGGTGCCCAGATGAGAGCATTTCGACAGGGTATAGCCCGTTTCTTCTTTTAACTCGCGCGCAGCGGCCTTTTCCAGAGCTTCCCCATCTTTTTTGGCCCCGCGGGGCAGCTCGATTTCCCAGCTGCGGGTCGCATGCCTGTAATTGATATTGACGACGATTTTCTTATTAGAGAGCATAGGGAAAATCGCCACTCCGGGGATATTATTCTCAAGGGAGCTTTTCCATAGCAGCCGATCGTAGGTCCCATAAACACCCGAAGGGAAAATGACGGCATCGCGCAGCCAAATCCAATAATTGTCCTCGGCAACAACCCCGACATTGCTCCACCTTTCGGCATCTTTGTCCTGTATTCCCTTAGCGATCAAGCGGAGCCGGGTTTGATTTTCAATTTTTTTAATCAGCTCAGGATTTAATGTGATTTCAATCTCCCCGTTTTGCCAGTTGCCTAAAGGACCGAACGTCTGAGGAAATTTTTGCTGCAATTGGAAATAACAATTTAAGCACTGAGGTAGAGGCGGGGTGGAGGCCTTGTTTTCGCCTGCGTAGACGCTAGGGACCAACAAAGCAGCTAAAAGAGTAGTCTTGAGCATAAATCACCTCACTTGACCCATGACTATGCTCCATCTATTTTTTTTTCGCAAGGCATGAAGTTTTAATTTTAAAATGTTTACGAAAATGATCCCAAGAGGCATAATTCCACCATGAAATATTGCGAATCGATTTTTCAGACGAAAAGATGGAAGACCCGCGAGGTCAAAGTCGGAAAAGTGGGAGTGGGAGGGGATAACCCCATCCGCATCCAATCGATGACGACCTCAAATACTCGGGATGTCGGCGCGACCGTTGATCAGATCATGCGCCTTGCGGATGCAGGCTGTGAGATCGCGCGTGTGACAGTCCAAGGGATGAAAGAAGCCGAAAGCTGCGAAGGGATTAAGAACGGTCTTTTGCAAAAGGGCTACGATATCCCTCTTGTCGCAGATATCCACTTTTATCCTCCTGCGGCGATGCGCGTTGCCGATTTTGCCGATAAGGTGCGCATCAATCCCGGTAATTTTGTCGACCGGAGGGCCACCTTTAAAGTCTTGGAATACGACGACGCGTCATATCAAAATGAGATCAAAAAGATCGAAGACGAGTTCAGTCCCCTTGTGGAAAAGTGCAAGAGGCTCAAATGCGCAATGAGGATTGGGACCAACCACGGCTCCCTGTCTGACCGGATTATGAACCGCTATGGAGATACTTCGTTTGGCATGGTCGAATCAGCGCTTGAATTTGCCCGCGTTTGCCGCATGCTGGATTATCACGATTTCATGTTTTCGATGAAAGCGAGCAACCCCATCGTCATGATCCAAGCTTATCGGCTTCTAGTCGCTGAAATGATGAAACTCGGCTGGGACTATCCGCTTCACCTCGGCGTTACAGAAGCCGGCGAAGGGGAAGACGGCCGTGTAAAATCCGCGATCGGCATCGGCTCGCTTCTGTTAGACGGGATCGGCGATACGATCCGCATCTCTCTCACTGAAGACCCATGGAGTGAAATCGATCCTTGCAAACGCCTCGTTGCATTTGTAGAACGATGTATGGGAAAAGGGATCGCCCCTTTCGTTGAACAATATAGGGATATCCGCGAGGTGGCCAAGCGCCCTGTCCGCATCACGGGAAGTCTTCATCGCGATGGCACGGTGGCCCTAGCCCCGTCCGACGAACAGCTGGCGGCCCCCTCTTTTGATCGTGATATCGGCTTAAAACCCCTTGAAAGGGCTGATATTCTCCTCTGCAATCCTAACGCGCATGCCCTAACTCAGTCCATTCAAGTAGGTGTGCTGAGAGAGCCGTTTGTCGTCCGCTCCGAAGATGATTGGGAAAAGATTAAGACTCTTTCACCTGATGCGATCTTCTTTTCGCCGCAAGAGTCGCGTTTGCATGCAGGCCGTAAATTTTTCGATTGGCTCCGTCAAAATGACTTAAATCACCCCGTGATCCTCATGTTTGATTACGATTGCCCATGGGAAGATCTCGTCATCCAAGCATCGGCAGAGGCGGGTTCTTTGCTCTCTGATGGACTCGGAGAGGGGATTTGCCTTCGAGGACCCTATCCTCTCGGGGATCTGCGCCATTTAAGTTTTAATATTCTTCAGGCAGCGCGGATGCGCACCTCGAAGACGGAATACATCTCTTGTCCCGGCTGCGGACGCACGCTCTTTGATTTGCAGACAGTCGCGCGCCGCATTCGAGAGCGCACAGCTCATTTGCCCGGAGTAAAGATCGCCATCATGGGCTGCATCGTCAATGGACCTGGAGAAATGGCAGACGCCGACTTCGGCTATGTCGGTTCTAAGCCAGGCAAAGTCGATCTCTATGTAGGGAAGACCTGCGTCGAGAGAAACATCGATTTCGCTGATGCGGACGAACGGTTGATTGAGTTAATTAAAGCCCATGGCCGTTGGAAAGAAAAAGAAGCGTTTTTATAATTATTATTTATTAATAATTTCATTTCTGTTAATTTGAAAATAGAGATAGAAGTAATAAGAGGGTTTGTCCTTCATTAAAAAACATGTTACTTCAGATC
>JASHWX010000125.1 GCA_030043815.1 Candidatus Rhabdochlamydia sp. | reverse complement strand
ATAGATTAACAACCAATCCGGTTCTATGTGACACTCTCGATGGTCTTTGTAATCTCCGGTTAGTGGATGATCACGATGTTTTGCCTCAAGAGGCTGTTTTTTCCAAGCATGCTGACTTATGCAACGGTCTCAATATAGTAACACGTCTTACTTATTTAATTAAATATTTAAAAAGTCAACCTGCTAAGAGTTGCATTGAAAACAATTGACATCCTAAATATTCTGCTTCTTTTTGCATAGCGAGGCTTGTCATGTCAATGAATTCGAAACCCGTTACCACATCACTGGGATTCAGCGCATATTTGGTGGCGACGCGGTTTCTTGCGAGAACCCGCGATCCTGATTTCAGGCTTTTTTTTATTGCGAACCACGATAAGATCTCCCGCTTTTATGACAGCTGTAAAGCGCTAGCTGCGCGATTAGATGATAAAAATCCTGAGCGAAGAGAGAAGTTGAAAAGGATTTTCAACGGCCCCGTTTCGGTCCTGTTTCATAAACCTGGTTTTGCTAACCATGTCCAAATCCTAGAATCCCAAAGACACCCATTATCGGAAGAGGAGTTTGCGCCGATTTTACTTGATTGGGCGCTTCGCACAATGATTTATGCTCAAAACTATCTTGTAACAGCAGATTTCAATCAGCTTTATAAGATGATCAATTGCTACGGTGAGATCGAACTTTGCATTTCAGAATCCAAGAGAAAAATCTCTGTGAATTTTCGTTGCGACTAATCAATCGTTTGCCAGGATGTGATCCTGACTAGCTCCTTGGGAATTTCGAAGAGGAAACGGGAAGGATTGGTCGCGATTTCTTTGCCCATTTTTTTGCGCTTGCGGGCCATGCTTAGGGTGAGGTGTTTTTTGGCGCGGGTCATGGCGACGTACATGAGGCGGCGCTCTTCTTCCAAACCTGTTTCAAATAGGCTTTTTTCGTGGGGGATGATGTGATCTTCGAGACCGACGAGGTAGCAGGAGGTAAACTCGAGTCCTTTGGCGCTGTGAAAGGTCATCAGGTTGACGCGGTCTTCTTTTTGCTCTTTGCTTTTTTCGGGTACGCGGTCTTGATCGAGAAGCGATGTGCCTAAAAAATCGGCAAGAGATGCTTCTGGGTTCTCTTCTTCGTAGATTGCCATGGCGTCGATGCAGTGGGCGACATTTTCCCATTTGAAATCGCGCATCTTCTCGCTCTTCACATCATCATCGATCGCTTTTTTGTAATCGATCTCGTCGACGAGCCAAGAAAAAGTGGAGTGAAGAGGAGGTTGAGCAAATTTTTCCCGAGCTGCTTTGATGAGTTCGACAAAAGAGCGGATTCCATTCAATCCCTTATCTGTGATATCGGCTTTGAGATCCGAAGATAAAGGCGAGGCGATCTCTTCGAGGAGGTTCCATAAGGGAATGTTCCGCGAGCGGTTGAATTGGGTCAGCTGATCCAGCGTGCTGTCGGAAATCCCGCGCCTTGGGACATTGATGATGCGGAGCAGCGCTTCTTGGTCGCAAGGATTGGAAATGGCGCGAAGATAAGCGATCAGGTCCTTGATTTCAGCGCGCTCGTAAAATTCCTGGCCGCCAAATACTTCATAAGGGATCCCTCTTATCCATTTTCCCTCTTTTTCCCAAACGGCCTGCATCAGCGCCGTTTCGAAGGGGCGAGACAGAATGTTGGAGCGGTAGAGGACCGCCATCTCCCTCCACGGAATGTTTTTTTCTTTGCGAAGCCGGACCATCCGCTGGACGACTGATTGGGCTTCTTCTTGTTCCGTTGGCGCATGGAAGAGGGTAATGAGATCGCCTGTGTCAGCTGTGCTCCACAGCTGTTTGGCATGTCTATTTTCATTATGGGCAATCACGGCATTTGCCGAATTAAGGATCGTAGGCGTCGAGCGGTAATTCTGTTCGAGCTTGATGATGTTTTCCGATTCAAAATGCAAAATGTTTTTAATTTCCGCCCCGCGCCAGCCATAGATTGACTGGTCGTCATCGCCGACGACGCAGAGGTTTTGGTGCTTCGCTGCGAGCATTTTAGCCAGGCTGTACTGCACGGGATTGGTGTCTTGATATTCATCGATCATGATGTAGCGGTAGCGCTCTTGGTAGCGCTCCAAGACATTAGAGAATTTTTCAAAGAGATCGACCGTCAGCGTGAGCAGACTATCAAAATCGACCGCGTTGTACGCACGCATACAGGTTTTGAGGCGGTTGAAGAGGTCGGCGCTAAAAGGGTCGTCGATCTCTTCAGATGCCATCCCCCGGCTTTTGGCGTAGGAAATTTTCTCCAGCGTCTTTTCCAATGAGGGAAGCTCTCCTTCATGCTCGAGGAGGTTGCGGGCGAGCTGCTGGCTTAAGCGGCGTATATCCTTTTCATCATAGAGAGTAAAATTGGACGCATAGCCGAGATGGTGGATCTCTTTGCGCAGGATCTGCATGCAGAAGCTGTGGAACGTGCTCAGCGTCACACCCTTTGCTAGCTTGGGGGAGACGATTTTGCCCACGCGCTCGCGCATCTCTTGGGCAGCTTTATTGGTGAACGTCAGCCCTAAAATCGCCTCGGGCGGAACATGGAGGTTTTGAATCAGGTAAGCGGTCCGATAAGCGAGCACGCTCGTCTTGCCGCTGCCTGCTCCAGCCAAGATAAGAACCCGTCCCTGGGTCGTCATCACAGCCTTTTTTTGCGCTTCGTTCAGCATAGAGTAATTTTCGCAATGAGCTGTTGCAGATCGTGCAAAATGGCCTCTTTGGTCAAGATAGCATGATTGTTGCGCGGGGTCACATTGATCTCAAGCTCTGGGGGAAGGGCGTACATGAGCTCGCGGAAAGCTTCCCGCACCACCCGCTTAAAGCGGTTGCGGTCATGGGCTTTGCCGAATTTGCGGGAAACAGTGATCCCCAGCTTGGGGGACGAGTCATTTCCTTGCCTGAAATCGATCGAGATCAGCTCTCCAAACAAGCGGCAAGAATTTTTATACAAATGCTTGTAATGGGAACGGGTCAAAACCCGGGCAGACTTCGGGAACTTTCTGTCGATGACGGGTATCGCCATTTATGCAGTTGTGAGTTTTTTGCGGCCGGAGCGGCGACGGCGGTTGATGATGGCCCGTCCATCCTTGGTTTTCATCCGCTTGCGGAATCCGCAGTTTTTTTGACGTTTCCTTTTGCTGGGCTGATAAGTGCGTTTCATTGGAAATTTCCTTTTATAGAGATTACTGCTTAAATGTTACACGATCAATCAAAAAAGGAAAAGTTAAAGATTTTTTTCGATCTTTCTCTCCACTTGCGAAGAAAAACGGGATTGCGTATAACTTTAGCTAATTTTCAATTTCTATAGGTAGTCATGAAAGTCAAAGCTTCGATTAAAGCTGATCCTTCTAAAGGAGATAAGATCGTCCGCCGACGCGGGCGCGTTTACGTGATCAATAAAACAGACCCCAACCGCAAGCAGAGACAAAAAGGTCCTGCTCGTAAAAAGTAAGAGGAATATGGCAACGAAAGCCTGGAAAGCAAAACAAAAACGGCGCGAGCGCCTCGTTCAGCTCAAATGGGACAAGCGTCAAAGTCTGAAAAAAATCGTCCTGGACATGAACAAGAGCGATGAGGAGCGCCATGCGGCAAAAATGGCGCTGAACAAGCTGCCGAAGAATTCTTCCCCTGTGCGTCTGCGCAGCCGATGCCAACTCACTGGCCGCTCACGCGGTGTCTTAAAAAAATTCAAACTCTCTCGCCTCTGCTTCCGCGAAATGGCCAATAGCGGCATGATTCCGGGCATTGTCAAAGCGAGCTGGTAAAATTGAGGTCGTAGGCCGCTAAGCGGGCCTACGATGCCCTAATTACTTCTTGAAACTTCTGCCAATTCTCCATTTCTTCATTCCAGACGTAGGTCTTGTCGCTGACTTTTCCTTCATTCCAAGCGCGTTTTAATGCGTTGAAGCTCATGGGGCCGAACTGGGTCATCTGCTCATCTAAAAAGTACCACAGTTTTTCAGCGTGGGAAGGCTGTACCGCGGTAAGTTGAGGGATGATGATAGGCCGGGGGGCCGGCTTGACGGCAACGATGTGGGTCCGTGAAAGAAAGTAAAGCACGATCATGGCAAAAATGCCAAAAAGCAGTCCCGCGATGAACCAATTGGTCGGGTTGCGGCGGAGTCGCATTGCATACCGGCTGCACGCATAAGCGAGCATGACATTGAGAACAAGTGTCAAAAACGTTTGCATGGTCCTATCATACACTTGGAGAAATTTTAATAAAATGATATCCTATTTAAAAATCGTGAGGAGCAAAACCATGGACAATCCACTTAAACAAATTGATACTAAGGAGCTCGAGCTCCCCGAAACCGTCTTTATCCGCGACGTCGAGAGTAAAGTATTTCAATCGGTTGTCCTGCAGTGCCTGTCCCAAATCGAGGGAGTTGAGACCCTGGAAGGGGGGCTCTTTGACAGTTTGCTAGGAGACGGTTTGGACGGGGTCAAAGGGATCCATGTCGACCAAGACCAGAAGAACCATTCTGTCAATGTGAAGATCGAGATCAACGTGGCATATGGCATATGCATTCCCGAGAAGGCCGAAGAAATCCAGAACAAAATCCTGCAAGACATCAGCCGCTTGACCGGCCTTCATGTCGGAACGGTGCATGTCATATTTAAAAATTTGATTTCAGCCAAGCCAAAGCCAGACGTTGAGGCGGTGTTAAAAAAGAAAATTAAAACCGTCGCCGACACCGCTGAACATTATAACGAGATCTTCTGATGAGATCGGGGAACCTCTTATTTTCCGCTGCGCAGTTTGTGTTTTGCGTACTAGTCATTTTGCTGGGAGGATTTTTCATCGGACTCGAGCACGCCCCCATGCTGCGCTATTCTCTCGCTGATTTCTTCTCCAGGTCAGAAGTGCCTTTTTCGTTCGTCGGTTATTTCATCTTGAGCGTTGGTTTAGTGCTGCTGATCAGTTTTTACTTCATGCACAGGGGGCATTATTATCAATTGAAAATGGGCAGGCGGGAAGCGTACATTGATCCTGCAGTTGTCCAAGGCTACGTTCAAGAATATTGGTCTAAAATCTTTCCTGAGCATAATCTGGATGTTGTAGTGAACATCACCAAGCAGCAAATCATCGAAATGGCCGTTGAATTTCCCTCGATCGTACCGGAAAAGCAGCAAGCTGTCTTGGAGCGGGCCGAACAGGATCTCGAACAGATTCTGCTCAAGCGGCTCGGCTACCAAAAAGAATTTCTTCTTTCGGTTCTCATCAAATAATTGACTTAATGTTCATAATCCTATACTATAAAGACTATAGGGGCTGTGATTATGAACATTATTATTCCTATTCCCGCCAAGAGAGCTCTTAGGAAACTGGGGCAGGACTTGCGTGAGGCGAGAAAGCGCCGCCGAATTCCCATGTGGCTTGCAGCCGAAAGGGCGTCAATTAGCCGAGTGACCCTGACTAAGATCGAGAAGGGGGATGAAGGGGTTTCTTTGGGAGCCTATGCCAAAATTCTTTTTGTTTTGGGAATGATCGATCGATTAGCTGAATTAGCCGATGCTAAATTTGATGAATTGGGCTTAGGTTTGGAGGCAGAAAGCCTACCCAAACGGATCCGGCTTCCTCGCAAAGTGAAGAGAGGATAAATGGATCCGTCCCTTTTGGTTTATATTGACCTCAACGGCAAGCTGATCAAGGCTGGCAAGCTTTGGGATCGTTATCGCAATAGTCGAGAAAGCCTTTCTTTTGAATACGATCCCGATTGGTTGAAGCATCCCCAGCGGTTTGCTTTAGATCCTGCATTAAAACTTGTGCCAGGTGCTTTTCACGCCTCAGCAGATAAACCCCTTTTTGGGGCGCTGGATGATTCGGCTCCAGATCGATGGGGGCGTTTATTGATGCGCCGGGCGGAAAGAAAAAATGCTGAAAAAGAAAAGCGCAGCGCTCGTACTTTGCGAGAGATCGATTTTCTGTTAATGGTCGATGATGAAGCTAGGCAGGGGGCATTGCGTTTTAAACGAGAAGAAAAAGGCTCATTTTTAACTATTTATGACCACAAACATATTCCTCCACTAGTTGAAGTAGGCAAATTGCTCAATGCGGCAATTCGTGTCAGCCAAGCATCAGATACTGACGAAGATATGCGTTTATTGCTTGCGCCGGGGTCGTCGCTAGGAGGAGCCCGCCCAAAAGCATCAGTGAGGGATAAGGATGGACATCTAGCCATTGCTAAATTTCCTAAAAAAGATGATGAAATCGATACGATTGCTTGGGAAGCGGTGGCTTTAACTCTTGCGAGCAAAGCGGGTATTGAAGTGCCTGGATGGCGCCTAGAAACAGTGGGTCGGCATCGGATTTTGTTATCTAGAAGGTTTGATCGAAAAGGAAAGATGCGCATTCCCTTTCTTTCTGCGATGAGCGCACTTGCTGCAAAGGACAATGAAACGCATAGCTATCTTGAAATTGCAGACGTGATTCGGCAAATGAGCATCTCTCCAAAAGAAGATCTGGAAGCTCTATGGCGACGCATCGTATTTAACGTATTAATTTCGAATGTGGATGACCATCTGCGCAATCATGCATTTCTTTACACGGCTGGATGGCGTTTGTCTCCTGCCTATGACTTGAATCCTACGCCCACGGACATTAAACCTAGGGTATTGTCTACGGCTATCGATCTGATCGATCCCAGCGCTTCAATCGATTTAGCGATCAATGTAGCCAACTATTTCGACTTAAACTTAACCCAAGTCAAAAAGGCGATCAAAGAAATTGGCGATGCAGTCGGGTCATGGAGAAAAGAAGCGCTCAAGCTCAAAATTAAAAAAGCTGAAATCGACCGAATGGCATCGGCGTTTGAGCATGACGATCTTCAAAAAGCTTTAAGGTAGATGTTTACGTAATGCATCAATATCTTTTTGGGTGATCCCTTTGATCTCTTTGAGTTCGTCATCGGAGGCAGACTTGATCTTTTCGACGCTGCCAAAATGGCGCAGCAGTCGGGAGCGCTTGGTCTCGCCGATGCCGGGAACTTCGTCGAGGGCGCTCGTCAGAGTGCGTTTGGTGCGGCGGAGGCGATGGAAGCCGATCGCTTTGCGGTGGGCCTCGTCGCGCATCTTTTGCAAGAGGAAGAGAAGGTTCGAGCGGGGGTTGAGGTGGATGGGGTCGCGGTTGTCGGGGAGGAAGACTCTCTCTTCGGTCATTCCTTTATCGTGGCGTCCTTGTTCTTTCGTCAGCGCGATGAGATCGACAGAGGCGATGTCGAGTTCTTTAAACACGTCGATAGCGATGTTGAGCTGTCCTTTTCCGCCGTCGACGATGATGAGGTCGGGAAGATCGTCGGCTTCTTTGGCGCGAGTTAAATGGCGCATTAAAACTTCGCGCATGGCGCCGTAATCGTCGCCTTTGAGGGCGGCTTTGATCTTGAAGAGGCGGGTGCGCTTGGTATCTTTTTCACCATCTGTAAATGCTACAAGGGAGGCGACGGGATCGGTCCCTGCAATGTTCGAGGTGTCGAAGCAATCGATCCGTTTGGGATAGCGGTTCAGTTTGAGAGTGTCTTGCAGATCGAGGAGCATTTTTTCTTTGAGCTCCTGATGGTCTTTTTCTTGATGGAAGATCGCTTTAGCATTTTCTTCGGCAATCCCAACGAGGGCGCGCTTTTCCCCTTTTTGCGGATGGAAGATGGTGATGGAGAGAATTTCGGAGAGGAGTGCAGCATTTTTCATGGGGATGGGGACGAGAATTTCGCTGGGGCCCCCTTGTTTGTGCTGGTACTGCTGCAAAATGAAGGAGGAGAGGAGCTCTTCATCTTCTTCGAGGATGTGGGTGAAAGGGTAGTGTTCTGATCCGATGAGCTTGCCTTCGCGGAAGAGGAGCTGGACGAGCATCACTTCTTCGCCTTGGCGATAGATGGCGAGCGCATCGCTGTTTTTGCCGCCTGCTTTCACGACGAGGGTGTCTGTGCCGACGACGTGTTCGATTTGGCGGATTGTCTGCAAGATGGCGGCGGCGCGTTCGTATTCGAGATTTTCAGAGGCTAATTTCATCTCTTTGTAGAGATTGTTCAAAATCTCTTTGTCTTTTCCTTTGAGAAAGTCGATTGCGCCATTGACGTATGTGTCGTATTCTTCCTTCGTGCATTTGTTCACGCAAGGGGCGATGCAGCGCTTGATCGAATAGAGCAGGCACGGGCGGGTGCGGCGCTTTAGCTCTTCATCGGAGCACTGTCTGATGGGAAACAGGCGCGTGATGAGTTCATAAGTTTGACGCGCGGCAAATGCGCTCGTGTAGGGCCCAAAGTAAAGTCCGTCTTCTTTGGGCGTGCCTTTATAGCGGACGAGGCGGACCATGGGCCAGGGATGGCGGTTGTTGACCATCAAGCTGATGAATGTCTTGTCGTCTTTTAAAAAGGCGTTGAATTTTGGCTGATGCTTTTTGATGAGGGTATTTTCGAGGAGCAATGCTTCTTTTTCAGAAGGGACGACAATCGTGTCGATCTGGGATATTTGGCGGACGAGAAAGGGCACCATCGGACGGCTGTCCCCGCTGACGGCAAAGTACTGCTTGAGGCGGTTTTTGAGCTGTTTGGCTTTGCCGACGTAAATGACCTTGCCGAGCGCGTCCTTCATCAAATAGACGCCGCTTTGCGTCGGATATTGCTCGAGGAGTTTGACGTCAAAAACCATATAGGGAGAGTTGTTTACTTTTAGGAGGAACTTTTTTCTCGAGCGTTTGCAGCATTTCTTCTGCGCGCTTGATCACGGCGTGAGGAAGGCCGGCGAGCTTGGCGACATGGATGCCATAGCTTTTATCGGTTCCGCCTTTGACGATTTTGCGCAAAAAGACAATGCCGCGCTCGGATTCGTGGACGGCGACGTTGTAATTGACCGCGCCGGGCATCTTTTGTTCGAGTTGGGTGAGTTCCCAGTAGTGAGTAGCAAAGAGAGTTTTCACCATTTTCTGCAAAAGATATTCCGCGACGGCCCACGCGATGGAGATTCCGTCGTAGGTGCTGGTGCCGCGCCCGATCTCGTCTAAGATCACAAGCGAGCGGCTGGTCGCATTGTTGAGGATGTTGGCCGTTTCTGTCATCTCGACCATGAAGGTCGATTGTCCGCGCGAAAGATCGTCGCTTGCCCCAATGCGGCTAAAGACTTTGTCGATGATGCCGATGTGGGCAGACTTGGCGGGGACGAATGACCCCATTTGAGCTAAGATGGCGA
>JASHWX010000014.1 GCA_030043815.1 Candidatus Rhabdochlamydia sp. | reverse complement strand
CAAGTTGAGCGATGCAGGCGGGTCTCAAATTCAGCGGCTGACGACGTAGCCAAAAACCAATTTTTCAGGTTGTTTGGGTATATAGGAGAGGAAGATCGAGCTGTTTTCTCAGGTAGTTGCGATCGATGACCTTCAGCCGCCCTTCTAATAGAGGATGTAGAGAGTATGAACTTGTGCTTTTGAATCGTTTAAGCTCTTTGATAGCTGTCTCCAAACTGACTCCCTGCACAATATAGAGATAGGCTGCACTCATGAAGCCTGTGCGGTCGGCTCCGCATTGACAGTAGAGCAAGGCAGGGCTTTCTGCATTGAGGACCGCTTGGAGACAGCTCAAGATCTTTGCATCGCTGTAAGAAGAGAGTTTCCCATCTAACGGCAAAAAGATGACCTCCATGCCCAGCTGCTTAGCATAATCGTGAATGGAATCCTTTCTCCTTAAACAGATGAGGGTCTTGACTCCCCTCTTTTGCTTGAGATGTTCCAAATCTGCATGGCTCGGCTCTGCAGATCGGAATACACGAGGGGCAAGTTCTGAGAAATGGGGAACATCTACAGCAGGAGGCTGAGGAATGAATTCCACGACGTTGTCCCGCGCGACTGCTGCACTGAATGTCGCTTGGGCAATGTCTGCGGCTGTGTATTCTTTCACACCGTCTTGCTTGAGGCGGGAAGGAAGGTTTTCCTCTGGACCGACGAATCGGAAGCGATCAAAAAAAGTGGAGTAAAGGGGTAAATGAGAGATGATGGGCGGGGACTCGCTTTTCTCGTGCAAATAGGCTCGGAATTGCAGCAATTCAGCAATGGGCCTATCTTTGAAGACATCGCTTGTGAGCTTGGAGCGGAATTTCTCATCGATGGGTTTATCGGCATTCAATGCTCTTAGGTCGTGTTCGAGTTCTTGCGGGAGATAGATCTTTTGGATCGCATACTTAGGGATGCCATGGTAAAAGACAATGTTGATCGGCCCTTCCCGCTCTATTCGTGCAAATCCCTTGCGCGATTGCACCTGATAATAAATGGGATCGATCAGGATCAAACATCCTTGCCTCTCTTGCGAGAAATGCTGTGTGATTTTGAGCGGGTGAGCGGCAAGTGTCGAGCCGATCTTGGCCCAGCGCGGTTCAGCAACCGATTCTAATTGCGTGAGATCTGCAGGGCGGCATCCCTCGCGGATCAAGTCGCGGACTGCGTTGGCAAAATGGGGATCCCCTTTATTTGCGAAGATGCCCCGCATCAAATATTTTCCTGGTTTGATGGGAAAATGGATAGGGATCGACGTTGCATTGAGCAGCTGAACATAAGCCAAACTATCTTGGATCCGGCTCAAAATCGCGCTTCTGCCCTCGCGCAATCCCGGCCGGCCGCTGAAAGTCCACCATGCCCCCATATCCCAGGCGTCCTCTTCTTCGAAAGAGGGTTCGATATGATCCCAGTCTGGGCCCTTCACGATCTCGGCAGCGCGTGTCAAGGCAGGCTTCACTGTCATCCGCGAGAGGGTCAGTGCTGAGGCCACTCTCATCCCTTGATCTTCATGGGTAGAGTATTGCATGACGCTTTTGACCACGGTAAAATCGAGATAGGATTCGCTTTGGTATTCGTAATTGCCAAGAAGGTCGATCAAGACACAGATCGTTTCTTTTGAATTGCTGTTTTGAAGCGCAGTTAAAATTGCTTCTTTCGATTCGCCAGAATAGGGATCCGGGGCCATTGCCCACAGAGTGCGAGCTGCTTGCGCGCGCAATGCTTCCACAGGATGATCGAAAAAGGGGCTTAGAGAAGACAGGGCTTTTTTGATCGGGACGCCGGCTCCGATCTTTTCGAGGGCGCAAAGTCCCAGGTAAAGAGTCTGAGGATCTTTTTCTTCCCGAATCGTCTTCCAGGCAAGCTGAAATCCTTCTCGACAACCTGTTTCGGCAAAGTAGGTCAGCCACTCCTGTTTCTTTGTGTCAGCAGGTTCTCTTTGCTTTGCGACTTTAAGCACTACCCGTAGGTTTTCGATCGAACTACCCCGCCGGAGCGCATTGAAATAGAGCGCGAGCTCTCTTTTAGACTTGACTTCCTGCATGAGAGTAAACAATGGCTCTTCCCAATTTCTTCGAAAAATCTCTTTAAAAAATGCATCTTGCGAAATCAGGTGTTCGTAAGCGCCGAAAGAATCGATGAATTTCTTGACCGCTCGCATCTGGGAGTTCCATTCCGATAACGATTGGGCATTCCGTAAAAGATGCTGCAAGAGAGCAGGAGGGATTCTTTCCATTCCTTGAAATGTTTCTTCCATGCACTCAATGACTTGCTCTGCATCCGAAGAACAAAGAGAGCAGCGCGTGCGAATCCACTCCTGTAAAATGACATGTTTGGGAGAAGACAGGAGCAGGGGCATCACAGGCTCGAGCTCAATGTTTTTGTCGACGCTATCGAGCAGAGGAAAGAATAGTTCCCTATTTTCTTTTTTTGCCGCAGCCAGTAGAGAATGAAGCGTCGCTCTGGCGCCAAACCCGACAAGCAGCTCAATCATCGCCGCATCGTCCCGTTCGACGGCCAAATCCAGCGCCTCCGCTCCCGCGGATTTGACCATCGCTTGAAAAGAATTTTGACACAACCACCTTGCCGCCTCATGATTCTTGGCTGCAACCGCGGCGATCAGAGGCTCTTCGTGCAGGGGTTTGCATTTATCCACCAGCCATTGATATCCACGCTGAAAGGCGCTTAAGCTATTTCGACATGCAAGATCGTAAAGGATCCCGAAAGTGCGCCGTCGCTTAGAGCTTTCTTCGTCTTGCAAATTCATTGGAGGATCGGCCTCAATAAAATAAGTCCAAATTTCTTCTGCCATTTGAGCATTGCTAATAAAAAGAGCCTGGGCGATCAAGCTCCCCCCGCACAAGGATGTGCGGAAGAAGGTCTCCTCTTCTATTGAGCTAAACATGCTGCTGGGAAGATGAATTGCAACCGTCTTTTTGGAAATAATCTGTGGCGGAGGAGAAAACAGGGAGACTTTTTTCTCTTTCAATGCATTGAAAAATAAAGGCGCCAATGCAGAGTGCCCATGATAGACAACAAGATGGAGCGGGGACAGCCCGTTTCGGTCCAAAGGCAAATCCCCGCCTTGGGACAGATAGTACTGGCATTGTTTAATATCTCCCCTCACGGCCGCGGCGTGAAAGGGCGTCCGCTCGTCGTCCTCTCCCCTCCCCTGCTCCAGCATCTGGACAATTTCCGGAGAAGAATGCTTGAACAAATGCGCAAAAGTACGCGGCGTCATTCCATTAAATCGGAATGCACAAGACACGCCGGCATCCAATAAGGCTTTTATGAGTTGGGGCTCTTGCCGCATGATTGCTGCAATGAGAAGAGGGACACGTTCTACGAAAATGGCATCGAGATTTTCTTTTTGCGATTTGGCATGGATAGCCGCCGCAATGAGCACCTCGGTAGGAAGCGCTTCATCGGCGAGAACACTAAACGCAACGGGATGCTGCTTGAAGCACTCAACCGCAAGGCGCACATCTTTTGCGGCCAGGCAGCAGCGCAGCGCTTGCAGCGCATTGTTTGATGACAATGGCCATTTCTTTTCGAGGAAAAAAGCCAGGCAGCGGGTAGCTGCTTCCGAAGGAGATTTAGGAAAAGTCTCGACAAGGGCATCGAATATGGCCTTTTCTGTGCCGACTCCCCTCTCCTCCAGGACCTGCAACGCCTCTAGATTCCAAGCTGCAGCAGCGATTTGCATCAAGGATGGCTCAATCGAAGCGCCATGTTCGATCAGGAAGCGGATCAATTCACCATCGCCTTGGTAGGCAATGGCGTTCTGAAGAGGCCGAGCCCCTCCCCTTAACGCGTAATTCAAATAGTAAGAACTCTGTGAATCTCGATGACGCTCAAGCAAAAGAGTGATCATGTCGATTTTTTCTCGGCTGGAAAAGAAAGGAAGGGCACAAATGGCGGCTGCTCGGTAGGGGTGATCGGCGAGAGGGTCTGCATTCGGATCTCTCAGTTCCCTTTTGAGCAAGAACAAAGGGTCCCTCTCATCCGGCAAACAGCGCTCAAGCACCTGCTTTGCTTTTTCATCATTCTCTCGGCAAAACGCCTTGAAAAACCCCTCTACAAAGCTATCGACGGACAAATGGTTCACATCAAATGGCATCGACGCCGCATCGCCCTCGATTGCTTTGAGCACAGAAGCCCCAGCCCCAACAATCGCAGCCAGCTGCACCGGCAAGAGTCCAAACCATCTGCCTCGAAACGAAAATCCTCTCTCTTTCATCAGCTCGATGACTTTGGGATCGAATCCCGAAAGGACCATTCCCAAGTGCACCGCGTTATTGCTTGTGACAAAACGGGTAAATCGCCTTGAGCGGTGCTCTTCGCAGGCTTTCAGCAGGTCAGGGATAGAAAGAGCCTTATTCTTTAGTTCTTGGCACAATTCTCTGCAAATGGCGTAGGTATTTCTGTTTTCTTCCACCAATAATTTTAAGATAAACGCATAGAGGAATTGAGGCTTTGTTTGAGCGATTTCTTTAGCCGCCTTTCTTAAGATCGCACGCTCGAATGGATCTGCAAATCCACTTGCAAACCCCAGTGTGTCCAGATTGAGGATGTGGTCGCGCACGAGGTCCTCTCCCCACGCACTGCGGTAGCGAAAAACAAGCGGTCGAGCAGCCCCTGTTTTGCGCAGCAGGCTGGATTCCTTAGGCGACAGCTCCGTCACCGCGACGTACATCTTTTTTGATTGCCCAAGGATGGCGATAGCCGGAGGATCGTCAGTTTCCCCAGCCGCTTTAAGATGGGAAAGGAGCAGTTTTGCTTGGGCGACTGCTTGAATTTCTGAAAGGCCCTTTGAATTAGCCCATTCGAAAATTTGATAATTTTTCCCCTCCCTTTGAATCACTTTCCATCGGGGCCGATCCCCTCCAAAACCGCATAACCGAGCATCATTGGCCAGTTGTATTTCTATCGCCATGGCTATACAGAATAGAAGTATCGACTATTTTAGACAAGTGCGCAGCGGGAAGGATTCAGGTAATCCCAATAGCTCGACGCCGATTGGGAAAAGTCGCTGATTCGGGTTTCGCCATCATGGGTATTTGAAATGATACGGCTGTCAGAGATCACCAAGTTCCGAACAGATTGTAGGTGCTCGGTAAAATACTCCCGGTCTTGAAGAGATCCTGTGAAACAATAAACCGTGATCAGACCATCACTTGTCGCAGCAAATAGTCGATCGGCTTTCGCTGCGAGACAATTCACTCCACCTTTATGGCGTAGAATGATTGTGCAGACCTGCTTATCGAGATCCCATACACGCACATTGCAGTCCCAGCTCCCTGAAATCAATGTGCTGCCTACACAAATAATGCCCGTGATCCCATTGCCATGCCCCGTAAGAGTTTTTTCACAAACAAGCGTATTTAAGTTCCAAATTTTGATTGTTTTGTCCTGAGATCCCGAAAATAATCGAAGATGCGAAACAAAAAGGCAGCTCACAATCCCTTCATGACCTGAAAGGGACTGAAGAGCGAGAGTTTGTAGATTCAAAATTTTAATCGTGCTATCGTACATACCTGTGAGCAAACGATTGCCTGCAAGAGTGAAGCAGGATGGAATGGACGAAACATTGAAAACGTGGGCGCATTCTCCCGTGTTTAAATTCCATTCACGGACGCTGTAGTCGAGCGACCCTGAAAAAAGCTGATCCTGCTCAGCAAAAAGACAAGTGACGGGAAGTGCATGTCCTTTCAAAGCCTTTTCACATTTCAAAGTCTTTAAATCCCAAACTTTAACTTCATGAGATCCATCACAAATGGCCATACGGTCCTTAGAAACTACAAGCCCATGATAGAGTGTAGGAAGCTTCAGCCTGGCGACCGAATAAGTTCTCTTTTGTAGTTGGGAAAGAAACTTCCGACACGAGCGATAAGCCTCTTTCCAGTTCTGGATTTGTGAAGGATTTTCTAAAGGAAAATTGCGGAAAAAGAGATCTTTCCAAAGCGACTGATCGCCCGCACACTGTCGCCACTTTTTGCAAACTTGATGGCAGGTAGCCAGGTCCTGCAGGCCTAAATATTTAAAAATCTGAATGGTCACTTCATTTGGCAGACTAGCTAACATGTCTCGAACCCTCGGATGCAGCCTTGCGTTTTCTTTTCAAATCCAAAAACCTATAAAAGTCTTCCGTAGAAAAGTCCTGAAAGATTTGGCTCAATGACCCCCTTTCTAATTCAAGCAGTTTATTTTCAATTTTATCTGCACCTTGTGAAAAAAAAGCCCGCAAGAAAACACGCCCGGCATCCGCTTCAAATTGAATCCAATCATTTGATCGGGAAAACTCAGGGGGATTATTGAGCCACATCAATAAGGCATCGATCTTAGGATCTTCTTTCTTCAACTTCTTGAGAAGCGCCTCTTTGCGACGGACAATTCCCCAGATTTTTTCTTCATTGCCTTTCCAGCCAAATGATAACAAGTGCTTAATGGAAAAATCAACCCCAAGAATGCGTAGATCCCTGCCGCTCTCCAGTCCGCAACGGTAAAAGTCCTCATCGGCGCCTCCAAATAGAACGATGTAGCTCTCTTTAATGCTATTTGTGATGCCAGGAACAGGCAGTCCTCCCCCTAATGCAGTGAGGAGCGGAAAGATCTCCTTCTCATCAAAATCCTTTTCCAAATCATTAAAAGTCTTCGTTTCCTGTTTGATTTTGGTCAGCACCTCTTGGCAAACGGTTTGCAACGCGGCGACTCTTACAGGAATCTCCGATTTCGGGTAGTAAAGATCGGCAACTATAGGATCTAAAAAGCAGTTAACAAGTTGTATATGCGCATTGAGCAAGCGGTTATTGAAGAGTTTATAGGCTTCTAGATCGGAGTTCAACTTTTCCATAGCATCTTTGTCTTTCTTGTCTACCTCATTCCATCGACTCTCAAAATCTGTCAACCGGGCATGCTCCTTTTCAAGCCAATGGGGCACGGGAGAGCCAAATAAAACAAATTGCGTCAGCGCCTTCATGCGCTCATTCATTTCATATGGCATTGATAAAGAATAGTATCCGTTTGCTACTTTCAGCGTTTCCAAATTGCAATGCAAGCGAGTAGCCCAGGGGATGTAGTCTTCAAACCGCTTATACCCAAACAACCTGAAAAATTGGTTTTTGGCTGCGTCGTCAGCCGCTGAATTTGAGACCCGCCTGCATCGCTCAACTTGTTCAAGTTGAGCTGCTTCGGCGCCGGCTTCGCCTGGCTCAAATTCAGGGCGACGTCCTTGCCAAATTCCCAATTTTTCAAGTTGTTTGGGTATAGAAGAATCACAGGCTTTTTCAATCTCGCGCTGGATCTGCTTCATCGTTAAATCATTGATCTCTGGATGGTATAACTCAAAGAGAGCATATGCCTTCCCAGGATGGGCATGCACATCGGCTCCCTTTTGAAGCAAGAAAAGAGAGATCTCCGAGTCGTCGAAGCCAAATAGATTTTCCACATTTGCCGAAAAGGCATTGATATCGGCCCCTTTTTGCAGCAACAGGTAAACGGCTTCCGCATATTCTTTGCGCTTATTTTCCTTCTCTTCGTTGCTCCCGTTCAATGCAGCACTGCTTAACGGCGTTGGATAATCCGATTCATTGATTGCATCGAAGTCAGCCCCTGCATTTAGCAGGCGTTTCACAACGGCGAGATGCCCTTCCTGCGCAGCGTAATGCAGCGGACGAAATTTTTGATAGTCTTGTATCTCTTTATCAGCTCCGTGTTGCAATAGAAGCGCAGTGATCGCATCATCTCCATTATAGGCGCTAAAGTGTAAGCAGCTGCAACCTTCCTCATCAACAGCGTTGATCCTCGCCCCTTTTTTGAGGAGCTCTTCCACAATCGCTGGCTTTCTTTCGTAACCCGCGGTGCACAATGGACCTCTCTTTTTATCTGTACTTACCCCTTCAATATCTGCCCCGTGATCGAGCAGCCACTTCACGCATTCAAGGCGGCCCTCTTTGATCGCTCCAAGCAACGCTGTGTATCCACGCACACCATTTTTTTCTTCCATATTAGCTTTGTACGCAATCAATAGGGGCAACACCTTGTCTTTTCCCATTAATGCTGCTGTGCATAACGGCCTTATCCCTTGACCATTGGCAATATTGGGGTCAGCCTTCTTCTCGAGGAGCTTTCGCACAGTCTGTACATGTCCACTCCCTACCGCCGCATGCAATGCAGTGTCTTCACTTTCCCCATTTTTCCCGTTGATCTCTGCGCCAGCGTTCAAAAGCATTTCGACAACCTCGGTTTTTCCCTGATATGCTGCCCAATACAGAGGAGAAAATTTTTCATCTGACATTGCCTTGATATCGGCGCCTTCTTTGATCAGCAATTGAACAATATTTTCCCTTCCATTGAACGCCGCTCCAAGCAACGGCGTGCATCCCTTGGGACCCGTCAACCCTATCTTATTATTCTTCCCTTCAATTTCTGCCTTTGCATTGAGAAGCTCCATCACTGTTTCTTCACGGCCGTATATAGCTGCGAGATAGAGAGGTTTTTCCTCATTCGACGTGAGCGCTTCTCGGTTTGCATTCCTCTCCAGCAGTCTTTTCACCGTCTCATGTTGACCCGCAATTGCAGCGGCATGCAAGGGCGTCAATTTGTTTTCAGTGCTCTCTTCATCGATGCATACTCCTTCGTCGAGCAGGTAGTCGACAAAATCTGTCAGCCCTATTTCGGCAGCAGCGATAAGAGGAGTGAAGCCTCGCATATCCCGCTGGCTGATGATTTCCTTTTTCCAATCGGGCGGAACCCGGTCTAAAATCCCTTTAATCTCCTTCACACTCTTTCCCTGCTGTATCCAATCAAACAAGGAAAGATTTTGAGCGCGATAGGCAGGTTGACTTAACACCGGAACCCAATTCTGACCAATAGGATTAGGAAAAGACATAGAAGCGGACCTTCAAATAGGTTTTTCGTTGGTGAGCTTTTGTCTCTTGTTTTCAGATACGAATACGATTGGCGGCTGCACAGGCAAAGGCGGCGTGAATGGAGGATTCTTCGCCGGCTGTTTCAGCTGCGGGTACATAATGGGAGGCAGCTTGGGAACAGGTATAGAGTGGGGTATCGGAGGAACCTCTTCCCCCAATGCCTGCAATATCGCTCTAACAGGGACATTCTTTGGGTTCGGGCCCCGCAAAAATAATCTTGCCGCATCCCCCGGAGTGCCCATATGGTTCCGAGCAGTCTTATCAGCGCCTTTTTCAAGAAGGAATTTAACCATCTCAACATTTCCCTGCAACACAGCCCAATGTAGAGCAGAGTTATTCTGTACCGATGCATTCACTTGCGCACCGTAAGCCTGGAGTGCTTTCACTGCAGTTAAATGATTTTCTTTAGCAGCAATAGCTAATGGAGAAGGGATCGCTTCAATGTTTGCTCCATTTTTAAGAAGGAGCCAGATCGCTGCCTCATTTCCGCATGCCGCAGCTTGGGACAGTGGATTGCCTCTCGCTGCTGCGTTCACTTTGGCGCCTGCTTTAAGCAGCAAATCAACTATTGCACCTTGCTTTTTTTGCACCGCAATAAACAATGGTGAAAGACCGTCAGATGCTGACACCTCAATATCAGCTTTATTTTTGAGCAATAGCTGAACGATTGGCAAATCCCCGAACATAACCGCCTGAATCAATGCTGTCCCGAATACACCGTTATCTGCATTGATGTCTGCTCCTGCATTGATCAGCTTGAGGATCAC
>JASHWX010000124.1 GCA_030043815.1 Candidatus Rhabdochlamydia sp. | reverse complement strand
AAATCGAAAGTGCAGAAGGTCGCAAGCAATTACAAACCGAATCCGGTATCGCATTGGCTCTATCACATGACTGCTGAGGAGTTTATTGCCCTGCTAAATCGCCAAGACTACAAGAGCGCATTTGATAAGATCAGAGAGGATTGCCCCGATGCTTTCAGTCAAAAAAAAATGCGCGCTGCTCTCTTGCATAATGGCCTTATCCGACTGGGGCCAAGAGAGAACCTCGATGCGATTAAAAATGCATTGAGGGCGAAGTATGACACTCGGAAAGAACAGCTCATCGCCCAAAAAGATGCTCTTGTCCAAGAATTTCATGCGCTGAGAGGAGAGAATAATCATTTCCATATTCTCTGGGAAGCGCAGGAAAGAGCGCGTGTTGAATACAATGCGTCTAAGGAATGCCTACGCGCCGCCCTTTTAGCAGGGGGAGGCATAGAGGAGCGCGATATAAATTTCTTGCTAGAGGATTTGCAATGGTTTGTTCATTTACCCTTTTTCATTACCGTCGACCTGTATAATTTGAAATTAAAATGCATGGAGAATGGCACAGTCTACAACAATGCCGCATCAGCTTATGATGAAATCGAACAACAACGCATCCTTTTGGAAGGTCAGAATGGTGGAGGGGGCAAGATCGGTGACGCGAATCGGGAGATTGCAGAAATTGAAGTGAAGCTTGCCCATCTCCATGCTGAAGCTGAAGCAATGCACAACCATTTGATTGCTTTTTATACTGAGCTCAATCAGCCTATCAACGATGACAATGCTCAGATAAGATTTTTAGCTTTAAACAGAATCATCAATTCCTTCGAGGCATGCTGCGATCGATGAAAATTTCTTGTTTTTGATCGTGGAGGTCAAAGTAGAAAGACATTGCATTTTGGAAAAGCAGGGGAGAGGTGACATTGATGGTCCCGGTTGAAGGATCGAAGATGAACTGTTGATTGGCCATCTTAATGAAAACGACGACGTGATTCGATGTGTAGATGAAGTACTTGCCGGGATCAAGGCGATTGAGATCGCCGATCAGCGCTTCATGGCTTCGATTTTTGGTGGGGATTGTTGCATATTCCTCTTCGACGTCGAGCTTCGCCAATTGATAAAGGGATTCATCTGTAGGCAAAGCGTGCAGGAGGGCAGCTTGTATTGGCGCTCCATGTGCGAAAAGATCTCCAACGGCCCTTAAATGCTCCACGCGATCGACAAACTTAAGCTGTGTTTTAAACAAGAGATGCATGTACCAGTAGCACATCCCTCTGCAAAGGCCAAGCGGCTGAAATTTGATTGAATCGGGAAGCTGCAAATAAAAGTCTGCATCCTCTTCCCGGTACGTATTGATCGAACGGGTGATCAGATTGTCTTGGAACGCCTGGGCCGCTTTGGCAAATTGCGCTTCGGCGAGCTCATGGCGGGAAAGCACCCAAACGCGATTGGAGAGGGAGGTCAGACACAGGCCTCGGAGCAGGTAGCTCACTGCCGTCAGAAAAAGGGTTTTTACCCAATGGCATACTTCTTTGACTTCAAAATCAGTCACATCCCATCGATGAGCCAAGTTGTGCGGCCCCGGCTTAAGTGCAGCGGCATCTGCGTCGCCTGTCAAAAAGCGCTGATAAGCATCACGGGAAGAGAGCACTTCAGGGGTGTAAATCGCCATAACGCTAAAAATGATACTTCAATACAATGAAGAAAACAAGGAAGGAGATATGGCCGAAGGAAAAGATGTGCAAGGCTATGCATGGATTCAAGATCGGCGCTATGATGATTACTATTATTTGAAAGATTTTGAAAATCTTGTTGTCATGAAGGTCGTCAATTTCAGCGAATCGCTGCCCAAAGAGCATTGGGAAGCGGTTGTCTTTGAAGATGAGAGCTGTCAGAAAGTCATTGGACGCCAAGAGTTTGCAACTATGCGCGAGGCTCAAGAAAATTTACAGCAATTAATGGAGGTTGTAATTAAAAATAGAAAGCTTTAAATTAATGCGAATTAACTGTATGCTTTCTCATTTATCTAATTAGGAGAAAGCAATGAGGCGAAGAAAATCATTTCTGAAAAAATTCACCCCTATTGGACTTGCCGCATTGGCAACCATCTTCATCCTGACGACGAGTTGGGAGCGCTACGAAAACCATCCATTGAAATCTGTCTCTTCCACTTTCTTGCCCACCTTCTCCCTTGAGGATGCCCATCTCGTAGTTGCTGCAAAAGCGATGAGCGTCGCTGAAAGCAAGCGCAACTTCGGACATGACTTGCTTAGCCGCAACGTCCAACCCCTTCAGCTGACCATTGAAAATAACACCTCCAACGAATATTCCCTGTGCCCCAGCTCCGTCGATTTGCCCCGCATCGAAGCAAGCAAAGTTGCGTTCAAAGTCACCCAATCGGCGATCCCGCGCAGCATCGCCTACAAAATCGCTAGCTTTTTCTTCTGGCCGCTCGCCATCCCCAGCGCCATCGATGGCATTCGAACCCTGACCCATTACAAAAATCTCAAAAAAGACTTAAAAGCCAAGTCGATCAGAGAAGAGGTCGTGGCCCCCTATTCGACCTTCCATCGCGTCTTATTTGTCCCCAAAGATGAATTTAAAGACACGTTCAAAGTGACTCTCATCGACCTCGATACCCTAAAGCCCAGCGAATTCATGACGACCGTCGTCGGAAAAGAGGCGCCTGTTCAGCAGAGCTAAATCTAAATTCATAAGGTCCCAACTCAAGAGTTGCGGGAAATCTGTTTTGAGCGAAATAAGTCTTGCGGAATTATTATTTCGCCGGGCAAATTGTATTTCACTCGATAAAGCGGAATTGAACGTGGACGTGTATTTTAGATCGCTTGCCTTTTTTATTTTTTTGTTCTTTTCACAAAAGTTATTTTCCTACGAGTACGAACTTGCTGTTGCCTCTATGTTTCGAAATTGCGCTCCTTACATTAAGGAATGGGTCGAGTATCACAGAATAGCTGGGGTTGATCATTTCTGGTTATATGATGACGCGAGCACAGATGATTGGCAATCCGAGCTAGCCCCATATGTAGAAAGCGGCCTAGTGGAAGTATTTTACTGGCCAGCTGGAAAGCCGGATTGGATCGGCCTCCAGATCAAAGCTTTCCAAGATGGACTCAACAGAGCAGTAGGAGTGGCCAAATGGATCGCTTTCATCGACCAAGATGAGTTTATTCTTCCAATGAAAGACAGATCGATACCCGAATGCCTTGAAAAGAGATTTGGGCATGCCCAGGCTGTTTACGCGAACTGGTATCATTTTGGAACATCTTATGTTACCCTTGCAGAGGGAGAGCCCATTCTTACGCGATTGACTCTTTCCGCTGAAGCAGGTCATCCAAGAAATGCTGTAGGGAAAAGCATCATCCGCCCTGAATATGCAGACATTGATCAATTATGGTCGCCACACTTTTGTCCTTTGATCGGGAATGCCTTGTATGTCAATGGAGATGGAATGAACACTTTTGCCTTTCGTGGGATTGATTTGGTTTCTAATGATGGAATCAGCCACTCAAAATTCATTCGCATCAACCATTATGCCCACCGTGATGAAAAATACTTTCAAGAAACACGGCTTCCAAGAGATCCAGATCCTCAACTAATATTAGAGCACTACGAGGCTTTCAATTTTCGTAGAAATTATGATATTCTTAGATTTTTAAAAAAATACCACTCTGATGATTATTCCAAATATTGGAAGCCTGTGCTGAAAAAATAAGAGGAGATCGTCCATGAATCTGATAAAAATCTTTGCCATTGCATCCACCTTTCTCTTTGCCAATTCGGCTCTTTATTCTTCTTGGGAGGTCGAC
>JASHWX010000123.1 GCA_030043815.1 Candidatus Rhabdochlamydia sp. | reverse complement strand
TCATCCAACCTGGAAATGAAGAAGCCGTCGTTGGCGGCAGACTATTTTAATACTTCCTGTAAAAGCTAGTCCCTTTTCCGAATCTGAACGCCTCTATGATTTGCGTGCAATGAGCAATCAGCATGCCGTAGATGGCGATGGCACAATTAAAAAGGCATTCACCCAAGCTCTTGCTGCAAACGGATTCTAGAGGAAACAGGACAGCTCAATCCTATGACGCTTTTGGTAGATGCATCCAGACGCAATTTCCAAGCGCAATCGATGAGGAAGGAACGCCCTACACGCCTCAAGTGACATTTGCATATGATATCCAGGGCAACCTCTCCTCGACATCGGTCTCTGGAGGAGGGACCACAAAGACTGTATACAATACCTTGAGAAAACCCGTTCAGATCATCCAAGCAGATGGGACAGTTCTTCACCACACCTACTCCCCAAGCGGCAGCACCCTTGCCCAGACGGTTTATCCCGATGGGACACGGGTCGATTATCTTTACGACATATTCCAACGCATGACGTCTAAAAAGTTTTACTCGGCAGAAATTGAAATTCCTATCCTTTTAGGAAAGATCCTTTTGAGAGGATAAGGGTTCTCTCTTCGAAATAAGGCACTTAGGAGGGTGTTATAATGCTTATAGATCAAATAGACGCAAGTGGTTCACAGATAACAACTTGCGTATTAATTTCAAAAAAATTTTGACATTAAATATTTTAATAAGTATAATTAATAATATAAACAATAACAAACTTATAAAAGGATAAAAAATGACAGTTGCAAATAAAACTCTAAATTATCTCTATATTGATGGTGGCGGCGTTATTCGGCAGCATGAGGGTTCTCGCAGTAGCGTTGACGATCCAGCGCCAGCTTCTCTAAGAGAGCTTAGAAATAAGGCCAGGGAATGTTATAGGAATCTAGAAAATCAACCATTGTTAGCCCAATCTAGAGATGATTTACTAATCGCAATTATCAACATCAAGATCGACAAATATAATCAAAAGGTGCAAAAGTATTGTTTTGGTTCACTGTTTACAATGAACAAAATCCAGCTGGAGCCAGCACATATCTCAATTAGGTTGGACACGTCCTTTATTAGGTTGGACACGTCCTTTTCATCTTTTATGGTAAAGAATAGAGAAGCGGAAACAATTTTAAAATCTTCTGAATTTGGTCCTCTAATCAAAAATCCTGATATATTATTTCATGGAATAAAATGTGATTTTTGGAAGATTCCTTCGATACTTCAACATGGAATTTTAAGTAAAGCAGCAGCCGAAAATGTAAATCTCAAACTTGGGTTTAACTATGGTGTTCAACATGATAATGGAACTTTGACTATCGGGTATAATCAAGAGAGGGGAATTAGCTTAGCTCGTTCACCGGTTCATGACCAAGCAATTGGCTATGAAGCAGGTGCTTTCGGAATATATATTCGTAATAGTATTGCATTTGCAATTAAAGAACAGATCGTACGAACGTGTAAAGAAAGTATTCCTGGAGAAGCGATAGCTAATCAGAATATTTCAAAGGAAGATATTATAGGAATTGTTGTAAATAAAGATTTGCTGGATCTTAAATTGTCGCAAATAGATATCTTAGATGGCGGCTCTTATGGAGTTTTTCATCTTAGATGTCAAAGTTTGTATAATTTCATCAAGAATGAATATGGATTAGAAGACCATGAAATTGAATCTGCTATTTCAAATCCTATAGACGCGGATCGGGAAATAGAATCTCTTCCAAATGATTTGCGAGAAGAGGCTATAAAAGAAAAAATGAAAAAAATTAAGTCCAAATTTAAAGTGTTGATGAGTAATGGTATCTCAAAAAAATTCGGAAAAGATATAACTCTTCTAGAGCTTCTAGATAAAACTATTCCGTCTGATTTAAAGATCTATACTACAAATGGATTTGAAGTTAATCGCAAACGATATGTTTAAAAATATTCCATTTTAAAGATTTTTAGATCCCCCGAGAATTCATTAGCGGCTGGCTAAAAATCGATTCTCAACCCAAGACCTCTAAAATTTGAGGTCTTTTTGATTTTTGGGGAGAAGGGCTGAATTAAGCCTTTGGTACGAAATCTGATGGTGGAGAGGGGTCAAGTGAAACTTGTCAGTTTTGTTTCCACGACAATGCCTTGTAAAGATCACCACTCTCCTCTAAATCGCCTTCAAAAGTGCCATTGAAATTCTTATCCTTAGCAAGGCAAGCCTTTTCAGATGGGCTATGCTCATGGCCAGAATTTTTGAGTTCTTTCCACTCTCCTGTCCAAAATGCAGCCATACTATGCGGATTATTTCATTCATCCAAGATAGGCATTCCATACGGAAAATTCTAAATCACCTCGATGAGCCCACTGAACCGCCAGCTATCGCCTCAGCCAGAGGGCCTCCCGATCCAGAATTCAATTATGATCAGACTTACGAGTTTGCGTCGGCCAATGAATAAAAATTAGCCCTTTAAGAAAGGGATCTGGAGAGTTTCGCTTTTCATGAAATTTCTTAAATGAATCAAGGATTTTTTAGCATAAATGAGGGTCGCCCCTTTCCTCAGGAAAGGGAGCTTTCCTTTTTCCTTTGTCTGAAGCACTGATTGGCATCTAAGTCTCTCTCCTCTAAATCGCCTTCACAAGTGCCATTGAAATTCCTATCCTTTTCTTGCGGGAATTGCTGGAATGAGTGTAAGTGTATGATTTAGGGTAAAAAAAAAGTTGTTGAGGCGCCATGAATGCTGAAAAGTTCTTTAAGGAAATGTACTATTACATTTGGCAGAGCAATGATATAAGTAAGTTTGATGATTATTATGCAAAGGATTTTGAAGAGACAATTAGTGTTTGCGATGATAATAAACAACCGATTGAATTCAAGATGAATTATGAAGATCTCGCTCGGGTGGCAGTTTGGCAAAAGGAAAATTACAAGGATACCACCTTTGAGATTAAAAAATTGGTAGCCAGTGATGGCAATTACATCTCAGTACATTTCTATTCAACATCAATAGAAAAACAGACAGGGGAATTGCGCCATCGTTGTGTGTGTGGCATTTGGCGTCTCAACAAAGAAAATAAAATCAATCAAGTATGGGCCGTTGTGACTCCATATTATGCTCCATGAGGGTCTTGAAAAGAAAGTAACATTTTGATTGTCAGTGATATAAATCTTTTGCGACAGAGATTGTCATAAAAGATATCATAAAAATGTCACAAAAGCATTTGCAAAATGTTCTTTTTTATGACATAACTAAGATAAAAGTGTCGTAAAAATATGCCGTATCATCCAAAATTCACTATTTCTATTCTGATTGCCTCAGCGCTTACAGCGATTGAACGCACTCGCGGGTTTTTAGAGGCAGCCACCCTTTCGAAGAATTGGGTGTCTAAAATGCAGGCTCGCGCGCTGATTTTGGAAGCCCACCATACCACACATATCGAAGGCACTCATTTAAGCCTGGATCAATCTGAAAAGCTGATTGCCGGTGAGAAAATGGCGGGGGTCGATTCTGAAGATGTGAAAGAACTTCTAAACTATCGAAAGGCTTTTGATTTCGTCGCAGACTATCTTTCTTCAAAAGGGGCAATTACGGAAGGTCTCATCAGAGAAATCCACAGGCGTCTCGTTGAGGGTGTGCGGGAAAATAGCGCCCAGCCAGGGCGATACAGAACTATTCAAAATTACGTGGCCAATTCAAAAACAAAAGAGATCATCTATACTCCTCCGGCAGCCTACGATGTCCCTATCCTTATGGCAGAGATGGTAGATTGGCTGCAAAATGAGCAAACAATTCCACCGGTCCTTGTCGCTGGGATCGCGCAGTTCCAGCTTGTCCATATCCATCCATTTCTGGACGGCAACGGCAGAACTGCTAGACTTTTGTCTACTTTATGCCTTTACAGATCGGACTACGATTTTAAGAAACTTTTCACAATTAGCGAATATTACGATCGAAATCGTCAAGACTACTATCATGCCCTCCAATCCGTACGAAATAACAACATGGACATGACAGTCTGGCTGGAATATTTCACTAAGGCGTTAGAGACCCAAATGTATGAAATTCAACTCAAGGGTTCCAACGTGATAAAATTGGATGTTTTAGTGCAGAAATATAAGCTTTCAGAAAGACAGAAGCTCGCGTTGGAATGCCTTCTTGAAAATAAAGAACATTTTACTATTCAGGATTATGAATCGCTGTGCCCGGGCACCAATAGACGCTCTTTGCAACGCGATCTTTCCAATCTCATTGAAAAGGGACTTATCTATCAAGAAGGGATTAAAAAAGCAGCTCATTATAAATTGAATCGCTTGGACTAGGAATACAAGTTATTCTTTATGAGCGTCCTTATGGATCAAATGCTTGACGCTGTAGCGGAAGGCTACCCATTGAAAAAGATAAGAGAGCACGCCTGTCGCAAGCAGGACGATGCTGAGAGGGATTTGATTTTTCTCAGGGATGAAGGCCATTAGTGTCGAGCCGACTGAGCCTCCCAGGATCTGAAAACACCCATAGAGCGCAGCTGCAAAGCCGGCGATTTTTGCAAAAGGGGTGAAGGCTCCTGCAAATGAATTAGCCCAGGTGATGGCAGCGCCCCACATGTACATCCCCATCGGGAGCATGATGACGAGCACATTGAGATAGCCGAGGAGAGCGAGCAAGAGCATCAAAGCGCCGGAAAACGTCATGATGAAAATCCCCATGACGAGCATATGGTGCCTGCCGACTTTTTTGACAAATGTCGTATTGCACATGGCCCCAATGGTAATTCCTGCTGCTATGATGAGCGCGAGCCATCCGTATTGGACAGCGCTTAATCCGAGGATCGTTTCAAAAAGAAACGGACTGATGGTGTAGAAGGCCATATCTCCTAGCAAGGCGAGGCATGCGCACATGTTATAGCCGATGAAAATGGGGTTTTTGAGCAAATGCATGTAGTTCGCGATGAAAGTGGCGCGCTTTGTCGATAGGGGATTTTTCTCGATGAGCGTTTCAGGGAGCCTTAAGCTGACGGCAATGAGGCCGCATAAAGTGTAGAGCAAGAGAAAGACAAAGTTAAACCTCCATCCTAAATCTGCTTGAATATAACCGCCAATGGCAGGCGCTGCAGCCATGAGTGCCGCTGTGCCCATTCCGACAAACGACCAATGGTGGGCAAGATCGTCCCCTGAGAAGCAATCGCGCATGATGGCGCGTGCCAAAGTCGCTCCTGCTCCCATGCCAAGCGCTTGAATGATCCGTCCTGCGATCAGCACCGAAATGTTGGGGGCTATGCAGCAGATGAGGGTGCCGATGACTCCGAGCAGCAATCCGAAAATGGCGATTTTTCGTCTGCCATACTGATCAGATAGGGGGCCATAAAAAATCTGGGATAGGGCGAAGAACAAAAGAAAGAAGGAGAGCGTTAATTTCACGGCGCTCGTCGAGGTCGCAAGGCCGGATTGTATAGCAGGAAATGAGGGTAAATAGATATCGGTTGCGACAAAGCCGATTGTCGATAATATTAAAATGATGCTGAGAAAGACAAAAAGAGACGGATGTATCATTGAATTTCATTTTATAAAAAAATTTTAAAAAATCAAAACTTATATAAGAGATTAAGATTAAGCTATTTATAAAATTTGGACAATTTTATCAGTCAACTGCTAAAATTGTCTTATGATCACCCGAATATTAATGAAAAAGCAACTCATTGAGTGTCAAAATTGCCCAGCCCAAAAAATATTTTAAAAAATTATTTTCACGCCATTTTTTTCACACATCACACTTTTCTCCCAGGAGTCTTCCAGGAGAAGTTATCGACAATAAAAGGGCCCTTTCGAAAAAGGGCCCAAGTGCGATGATTATCTGGGCTCTGTTTTGACAGACGTGATGCAGCGCTCGATCATTTTTTGATCGGGCTCCATCCCCATCTTTCCGGCCTTTTTACAGCACGTTGTGACTGTTTCGTACCGAGTACAAACGCCACGGCTGAAAATGCCTGGATATCCTTCGATGCATCGCATCGTTTCCGTGCAATCCCATTCTTTGGGATCTCTGGAAGCAGGGGCTTTAATAGACATAAATACCTCATTGTTAAATGCAATACCTTCATCGATATTGCCCCTGTATCGCGATTAAACAAGGCAAGACCGATCTGACTTTTTTTAACGAACTGAGGATGTGAGGGGATAATAGAAATATATTCAGCCTTTACAGGCTGAGAAAGAGGGAAAACAGAAATTTTGCAGAGTATTTTGTTTTCATGTACATCATGATAACAAAAACAATGATTATATAAAAGGGTTATTTGCTTAGTAAATGGGCCCTTTCGAAAAAGGGCCCACAAAGATGCTTATCCTTTATACTTAACGGATGTGACGCATCGCTCGATTGTCTTCTGATCGGGCTCCAGCCTCATTGTTCCGGGCTTTTTACAGCACGTTTCAATCACTTCATACTTTATGCATGAGACAGGGACCAGACCTTGAATCCCTACGTAACCGAAAGTGCATTTCGCGGTTTCCGTGCAATCCCATTCTTTGGGATCTCTGGAAACAGGTGGTGTTTTCATAGACATAAATACCTCGTTGTAAATGCAATACCTTCATCGGTATTGCCCTTGAGTCATGACTAATCAAGGCAAAACCGAGTTTTTTTTGAGATTTCAACGAGGATGTATGGGGATAATAAAAATATGTTCAGCCCTTACAGGCTGATAATAGAAATCGAATGGAAAGACAAA
>JASHWX010000122.1 GCA_030043815.1 Candidatus Rhabdochlamydia sp. | reverse complement strand
GCCGACCCCGTTTTCGATCGCTTTTGGTCACAATATCCTGGTCAATAGCCTCCAGATGCTGCGAAGCTATGCGGTGATTGCCAACGGGGGCTATGAGGTGCGCCCGACGCTTGTGCGCAAGATCGTTCGCCAAAAACAGGTCCTCCTTGACAATACCGCCGAAGAAAGGTTAAAAACTTTCCGACGGGTCCTGGAGCCAGAAGTGACGGAAGAAGTGATCAAAGCGATGAAAGCCGTGACAAAACCCGGCGGGACGGCCTCGAAAGGGGACATTTATGGATACACCGAAGTCGGCAAGACGGCCACTTCGGAAAAGATCGTCGGAGGGACCTATTCCAAAAAGGTCAATATCTCGACGTTCATCGGCTTTGCTCCTGCCAAAAACCCCCGCTTTGTCTTGCTCGTCGCTGTCGATGAGCCGGAATTCAAGTACGTCCCTGGCGTGGGAAAAAATCAGCTTGGGGGCAACTGCTGTGCGCCTGCATTTCGGGAGATCGGTCTGCGCACGCTGCAATACCTCGGCGTCGAGCCGGACGATCCTTATGGCTATCCTCCCGGGGACCCAAGGCGCAATGAAGAAAAAGCCGATTGGCTAAAAGAGATCAAACAATTGAAAGAGCTGTACCTCCAATGGAACGGATAAAATTAAAAAAACTGCTTAAAAATGTTCCTGTGCAGATGGTGAAAGGGTCCAAAGAGATCGAGATCACCGGCATCACTGCCAACTCGAAATGGGTCGCTCCAGGGAATTTATTCATCGCCAAAAGAGGTGGAGCGCGCTTCATCCCCGATGCGGTCGCTGCGGGCGCTGCGGCGATTGTGACTGATCTGTACGACCCGTTTTTCCCTCATGTCGTGCAAATCATCACTCCGGATATCGCCGCTGCAGAGGCATTGATCGCCAAAGAATTTTACGAGCACGCCGACGATGAGCTTTTTCTCATCGGGATCACGGGGACCAACGGAAAGACGACGACCTCCTATCTTGTCCGCCATCTATTGGAGCAAAACGGGGAGAGATGCGGATTGATTGGTACTGTCGAGTGGATCGCCGGCAACCACATCTTTCCATCAGACAACACGACACCCGATGTGCTCACAAATTACAAATTGTTCCACGAGATGCGGAAATCAGAGTGCAAGGCCTGCGCCATGGAAGTTTCTTCGCATGCCCTCGATCAAGGCCGTGTGAAAGGCATCGAATTCGACATCGGCATTTTTACGAATCTCACGCACGAGCATCTCGATTATCACAAGACAATGGAAGAATACGCCGCTGCGAAGAAAAAATTATTTTCCTATCTCAAATCTGATGCATTCGCGATTGTGAATGCCGATTCTCCTTACGCAGAACAGATGATTGCGGATTGCCGCGCGCAAATTTTTCGCTTAGGCGTCGACTTATCCGCGTCTGGCATCGAGTTAACTGCAGAGGGGATGCGCTGCCAGGTACATTACCGTCAAAAGACCTATCCCTTTCATTCACCCCTCATCGGCCGTTTTAACATCGACAATTTACTCGCTGCCGCAGCGGTAGGCTTGACGCGCGGCTACCCGATGGAAGAGGTCTTAGAGCATTTGAGCACATTCTCAAAAATTCCGGGAAGGCTCGAGCGGGTCCCCAACCCCAAAGGATTAAATATCTTTGTCGATTACGCGCATAAGCTCGATGCACTCATCAATGTGCTGAATACGCTGCGCGAAATCAAGAAGGGAAGGATTATTACCGTGTTTGGCTGCGGGGGAAACCGCGATCTCGCCAAACGCCCATTGATGGGAGCTGCCGCTGAGCGTTTAAGCGATGTGTCCATTGTGACATCCGACAATCCGCGCAATGAAGATCCTTTAGAAATCATTCGGCAGATTCTCGGGGGATTCAAAGACGTTCGACGTGCACTGGTGATTCCCGATCGCATGGAAGCGATCCATCGTGCCGTGAAAATGGCCATGCCTAACGATATTGTGTTAATCGCCGGCAAAGGCCATGAGACATATCAGATTTTTTCCAATCAAAAGATCGATTTCGACGATCGGGAGATCGCCTTAGAAGCTTGTGAAGGATAGGAATTCCAAATCTTTTTAAAACGATGTATTTTTTTCGAGCCATTTGTTCAAGACGGAAATTATATCCTCAATGGATTCTGGCAGTTTGAGCGAATTCTGTTTTTCTACGAGTTTCCTTTGGTATGCCTTCCAATTTTTCTCAAGCATTTCGAAAGCTTCGTTGCCAAATTCGATCGGAAGTTTCTTAAGAGAGAGTTTTCTGTGAAAGAAAACTAATTGGATGGCTTTCTCAGTCAGAGAATTATCAAGGACATTTAATTGGATCAGCGAATAAAGATCGTGAAAATCTTTCATTCTAGTATTGCCTGCCCCTCTAAAAATCACCGTCTCTAATTTTTCTGCAAAAATGAATTCTTTGGGATAGCAATGCAAAGAAATTCTACTTTCGAAGAGAGGGCCTTTCGATGTAGCGATTAAATCAATCGGAAGCTCAATGGGTTCGACGCGATCGCCTGCGCCTAAATCTATTCGAATGACAGTCGAGGTAGCGCCAAACTTTGCAGTCAACGTAATTTCAGCTCCCGTATATGGCAACTGGGAATGTTTCAAGAGCTTTATTTGGGATACTTCGAATGTAAAACTGTCATGGGCATCAATGACACAGATTGCATCCAAAGCGGTTCTCAAAGACTTCTCCGTATTAGACAACTTTTGGATGAGGAAATCAAGATCTTGAGTCTCCCTTCCGATGGGGATGTATTTTGCCAAAAGCATTCCTCCTTTCAGAACGAATTTTGCCCTGTAAGGAGAGAGGGCTAAACGAGTCAGAAATCTCTCCAGAATCAAATTGCGCCAGAGTTCTGCAAAAGTTGCTTCCCGCTCTTTAGCCAATGCCTTGATTTTTTCTTTGATTGATTGTTCGATACCGGATTTCATAGAATAAATGCTGAAATATAAGGGTTTAAGTCGACTCTAAGTTTCTTTGCGTATCTTAGAAGTTTATTTATGTCAGGTTTTGTATTACTATCATTTAAATAAGCTTTCAGCGCTTTTAAAGCCGTTTCTTTATCCAGATAGCGGAATGAGTCTACAATGGTTCGCTCCCTATCGAAAATCTTAAGTTTTTGATTGCCGATTTTGATAGTAGTTTGCCCTAAAGAGATATTCCTCATCCGGACTATGCGGACATTCTTTCTAGATGGAGAAGTAGTGGTATGAGGGACAGCAATCCAAAATTCCCTCATCATTTCATCCGTCAAGCCATAATAACATAGCGCAGAAATGAGACAGATGACGCCCCGCGGAATGCTTAATGCAGTGATGGCAAGATCCTCCCATTCGATTGGGAAATCGAAATCTAGATCCTTGATTTTATACATCCCTTTACTGATTCGTTCAATCAGCCCCTTTTCACCAAAATAAGCGAGCATCCTGGAAGGGATTCCGGCTTTTTTTCCTTCTGAAGAAGAAAAAAGACCTTTTTGGGACAATTTTTGGAACGCATCTGAATATTTGGATCTGATCATAGATGTAATGTAACATAAAAACCCATTTATGTCAATTGGGTTTCTCTGTTACATATACTTAAATGATTTGTAATCAGTTACTTGAATGTATTTTTAGATCTTATCGGGATTAAAGACGGTCTTAAAAATGTATTTTACTCTCTTTAAACCCGACATCGCCTTTGGGTTCACTTCAAAAATTTCGTCGACGAATTTGTTTGCATCTTGGGGAAGATAGTGGTAGTTCGGGCATTGACCCCCCATCCCATTCCATCCTTTTTCCCACTCCTTAACGGGAGGATTCTGCACATGAGGCATATCTCCTGAAACTCTAGCGATGATCCCTTTGCCGTCTTTTCTTTTCTTCGAATACCTCTCTGCTACAGCGCGATTTGGAGTTGTATAGAGCTTTAGGCCCGTTTTCAATTCTCCCATGAGGGGAAAGGCTTGTGTCGAAGTGCCATGATATTCGATTTTTGTCAGAGCGGCTTCTGCAATCCGACTGGGATTGCGATAAAGCACGCATGTAAAAGGCGAAGTATCTTCAAACGCTTTGATGCCCCTTACTAGGGCTCCTTTTAGATTTGGAAAATAATTTCGAGCGATTGTTTTTATTGTCATATTATTACCTTTTTCAACTAGTTGCATAATTATAGTAACATTTTTTAAATAAAAAGTAAATAGAATTTAAATGATTCGATATCAGATATTTATGGATATTCGTTGACATTCCCTTCTTTCTTTGTTTCTATGAAATCATGGAAAGTAAAACCCACCTGATACGGACTGAGCTTGACGGGTATGACCTGTTAGAAGAGCTCGCCTTGGATTTCGTCTGGTCATGGGATCAAAACCATAGCGCTGATAAGATCTGGCATGAGCTCGATCCGGGCCTTTGGGATTTGCTCCGCAATCCTTGGGTGATTTTGCAGACTGTATCGCTCAATAAACTCAAGAGCAAACTGGCAGATCCGACCTTTCGCAAAACGATTGAAAATCTCATTAACGAGAATCAGCGCGAGATGAGCGTCCCTGCATGGTTCCAGGAAAAATACCCCAAATCAGCTCTGAATTGCGTGGCCTATTTCAGCATGGAATTCATGCTCGAGGAATCGCTCCCGATTTATTCGGGCGGACTGGGAAATGTGGCTGGCGACCAGCTAAAGGCTGCAAGCGATCTTGGAGTGCCGATTGTGGGAATCGGGCTTCTGTATCAACAAGGTTATTTCCGCCAGATGATCAATCAAGACGGATCTCAGCATGCGCTGTATCCATACAATGATCCAGGACAATTGCCAATCACGCCGCTGCGCAAGCCGGATGGAGAATGGCTCAGGCTTGAAGTGGCTTTGCCGGGCTGGTCTGTTTGGCTGCGTGCTTGGGAAGTGATAGTCGGCCGTGTGAGGCTCTATCTTTTGGACAGCAACGATGCGATGAACCTGCCGCTCCATCGAGGGATCACAAGTGAACTTTATGGCGGCGATTCTGAATTGCGATTGAAACAAGAGCTCGTTCTGGGAATTGGAGGCTTTCGGTTGCTGCAAGCGCTCGGGATCAACCCCGAGGTCTGCCATCTCAATGAAGGGCATGCGGCTTTTGCCGTTTTAGAGCGCGCGAATAGCTTCATGATGGAACATCAAGTCTCGTTTGAAGTTGCCATGTCGGCAACACGGATGGGAAATCTATTCACGACCCATACAGCTGTGCCTGCCGGATTTGATCGGTTTTCACCCCAGCTCATCGAACAGTATTTGGGCAAGTATGCACAAGAAAAGCTCGGCATCTCCTTGCAAGAACTGTTCGCTCTAGGACGCCTGAACGCAGGCGATACAGCAGAATATTTCAACATGGCCTATCTTGCCATTCGCGGCAGCGGCGCGATCAACGGGGTGAGCGTGCTCCATGGAAAAGTCAGCCGCTATCTCTTTCAGGTTTTATTTCCCAGATGGCCCAAGCACGAGATCCCTATTGGATCAATCACCAATGGAGTACATATGCCCTCTTGGAACTCAGTGGGCGCAGGAGAGCTGTGGAAGACGCATTGCGGAGAAAATCGATGGCTTGGGATGGCGACGACACTGGAAGAAAATTTGCGAAAAGTGTCCGATGCAAAACTTTGGCAGCTGCGCTATGAAGCCAGAAACGACATGATCCAATACGCTCGGTCGCG
>JASHWX010000121.1 GCA_030043815.1 Candidatus Rhabdochlamydia sp. | reverse complement strand
GAGATCAAGCGTATGCAGGTTTTTGAGCTCCTTAAGGCTTTTAGGAAGGTCTTTTAGATAATTATGGGAAAGAGAGAGGGATGTAAGTTGTTTGAGAGACCCGATGCGCTCTGAAAGCGTTTTTAGAGAATTGAAGGACAGATCGAGGTGGTTTAAATTGCCAAGTGCGGTGATCGCTCGGGGAAATGCCTCTAATTCATTGGAAGAGAGGTTGAGCTGCTCTAACCAGCTCAAGCGGCTTATCGTCGAGGGGAGGCTTTGAAGTCGATTGTTGGAAAGGCATAGATTCTTCAGAAGAGGAAGATGTGCAATTTCATAAGGAAGGACTTTCAGTTTAAGGTTAGAAAAATCCAATTCTCTAATCTGAGTAAAAGCTTCTTGATTCACCGGGCCGCTAAGCCAGCATTTTAGTTCCTCCAGAGTCAAATTGTCAGGCAAGGAATCAACATTTAACGCAAACAGGACCACTCCCAGTATTCGGCAAAACTCTTTTAGACAGTGCGCATAGACAGACTCGAGAGGATTCAGCAACTTTTTCCACGCTTTAGCTGCGATAGGAAGCTGCCCTTTAGCGCATTCGGCTCCCATGCCGATGGCGTCTTGTTTGAGGGCCTCAAACTGAAATAAATAAGGCATTCGCTTTTCAAAGTGCTCCATGACAAAACTAAGATCGACCAGACTTGCGGGGGGGGATTGTTTTAACTTTTTCCACTTTGTGTGAAAATAGCAATCGACAAGATTCCTAAACTGACTACTCAAACAGCGCAAAGAAAACCCAGACTCAGGTCTTTTACAAAGAACGCGCATCCAGATTTCATTTGGCATTTCTCTTTGCAAAAGGGGAATCAAAGAGCTTTTCCGCTCCTCAGTGTGAGGAACATCAGTAAATTCTACCGGCTGCATTGCGAACATGTGTTTGCGCAATACCATCAAACGCGCGTTTTCCCTAGGAGAAAATAGGCGCGACAGAGAGTTCATTTTCTCTTGTAAAAAGGCTATCATGGAAGGATCATTGCACAGGATATGGAGTTTTAATCCCTTGAGCAGCTCTGCGACGCATTTCTTGCGGATGCGGGTGTAGAGTTTTTTAGCCTCTTCAGTTTCTTTAGAAGGATTGAGAAATCCGCTCACTTGGATGACGCTCTCGACTTTAAGCAGCTGTTCCGCTTCTTGGTCCGTGATGCAGTTTTGTTTGAGGCGAGCTTCAAAGGAATGTAATGCCTTTGTTATTTGATTAATAGTCATGATGGCCCCATCAAATACGTGTGATTGTTTAATAATTGCTTGAGGAGTTTTTCAGGGATAGAGCGAAGGGGGTTTCTGCCGATGTCAAAATAATACAGCTGTGTAAGATAGGCCAGAGATTCAGGTAGAGATTTAAGCTGATTACATGAAAGTAGAAGTTGTTCAAGGTTTGTGAGCAAGCTTAAACGCTCAGGGATAGTTTCCAATTGGTTGTTTCCAAGATCAAGATGTCTTAAATTTATTAAAGATCCGATCGAATCGGGAAGGGATTGTAACTGGTTGTGGGAAAGGTCGAGTTCTTCCAGACTCCTACAAATCTCAGGGAATGACTGGAGGCGGTTATGAGACACGTTGAGCTGATACAATTGCTTAAACACATTCATGTTTTCAGGAAGAGAGGAGATCTGATTTCCTAACAGTTTAAGTTGTTGCAGCTGAGTGAGGCTTAGGATCTCTTGGGGAAAAGCGATGAGTTGATTTTCGCTTAGGTCAAGCATCTGGAGATTTCGAAGCAATCCGAACGCCGAAGGTAGAGATTCAAGTTTGTTGCGAGAAAGTTTAAGAATCTGCAGCTGCTCGAGGGATCGGATAGTTTGAGGCAGGAGTTTTAGTGAGTTACTCTCTAAAGCAAGATATTTAAGACTCTTTAAAGCGGTGATCACATCCGGAAACGATTCAAATGCATTCTTAGAAAGGTTAAGCTCCTTTAATCCGCCGAGTCTTCGCAATGTCAAGGGGAGAAATCGAAGCTGATTATTAGAAAGATCTAAAAGCCGTAAATGATGAAAAAATTTGCCGAATTCAAATGGAAGAATTTTCAGCGCCATATAATGAATTTTCAACACTCTCGAATTACCCCAAAATCCACTCGCTGCAAAATTAATAAAATTACAGGAAAGAGAATAATCCCTTTGCACCGGCTCCAGCAATGCTTCAAATTCCTCTGCGGTAATGGGAAATTGATGATCGGAAGCTCTTAACTCGCGTCTGAGGACTTCAAACCCAACGCAGTAAGACTTAGCCGCATAGTAATACTCAATCTCTTTCATTAAAAAACCCAGATGGCGCTGAAGCGGCGATTGCTTTAACTTATCCCACGCATCACGAAAAAAGACATCGACCAGCTTCCTAAAGTGGCGATTGAGACGGCGCAAAGAGGGCCCGGACTGCGGTTCTAAACGTAAGACGTCTATCCAAATTTCATTTGGCAGCTCTCCTTGCTGCAATGAAATCAAAGGTTCTTGGCCCGCGAAGAGAGAAGGGGGAAGGTATCGGCAAACAGCATCCCAAAGAGAAGGCTGGGCATCGGTAAATTTTACAGGCTGCAATTCGAACAGGCGTTGTCTCAGAGCGTTCAAGCGCGCATTTTCTTCGGAAGAAAATAAGCGGGACAAAGACTTCATCCTCTCTTGTAAGAGAGCTCTTGCGGAAGGATCATTGCACTGAATCTTACGCTCTAGTCCATTGAGCAGTTTTGCGGCGCATTTCTTGCGGACGCGGGTGTAGAGGGCTTTGACCTCTTGCATTTCTTCAGAAGGATGGTGAAACCCCCTCACTTGGATGACGCCTTCGACCTTGGAGTCGATGTCCTTGAGCAGCTCTTCCGCTTCTTGTTCTTTGACAAGCCCCTGATTGAGGCGGGTTTCAAATGAAGATAATTGAGCTTTTATTTGCTTTATATCATTAATAATCATAATTAATTATTATATTAGTAATATAAAATTAATAAAATATAAAAATTATTTTAATTATAAATAATTATTGTTTAGAAGCTTCGAGGGCGATGTTGAGCAGCGAGCGGAGCCCTTTGCGGGGGCGCTCGTCTTCAAGGTGCGGCTGCCACAGCTCACCATCGTGGGAATCGCCGATGACAAGGAGGGTGCCGAGGTCGACTTGGTAGAAATGGGCGAGGGCAAAGAGCGCAGCGGTCTCCATTTCTACGGTGAGGACGTTTTCTTTTTGGAAATGCTTCACTTCTTCTGCGGTTTGGCGATAAAAGCTATCGGTGGTCCAGCTGGTGCCGATGAGGTGAGGGAGTTCGGCTTTTTTGAGGAGGTTGATGAGTTTGTTGGTCATGCGGCGGGGGGCATGGATGTATTTGGTCGGAGGAAGGTAGTGGTAGGAGGTGCCTTCGTCGCGGACGGCTTTGTCGCAGACGATGAGATCGCCGATGCCGGCTTTGCTCTGCAAGCTTCCGGCGACGCCGATCGAGATGAACTCGGTGACGCCCCAGGCGATGAACTCTTCCATTTTAGCCACGGCAGCGGGCGCGCCGCTCGCCAGCTCTGCGATGGCAGTGGAAGGATAATCGGTGAGGTAAAAGAGTTTTGAAAAACAGCCGTCGCATTGCCGATGGGCCATGGTATCTAAAGTTTCTTTAACAAAACGGCCTTGAAAGCAGCAGATGATGGTCTTGGGAGGCGTTGAAGAGGGGAGGCGGCCGTACTGGCGTCGATGTTCGAGCATTCTCGAAGGGGTGATCAGAGAGTTATGCTCGTGTTTTTCGCCGTACTGGGGAAGCATATAGTTCCTCTTTTAAAGAAGCTTACCACTTATTTTGAAAAACTTCAACCCCCCGTCGCAAATCCGGGGAAGAGGGTCATTCCACCGTCGACGAAGATCGTCGTCCCTGTGATGTAATCGGCATAATCTGAGGCGAGCCAGACGGCGCAATGCGCGATGTCTTCGGGCTCCCCGATCCGTTCATAAGGGACCAAGGTCATCAATGCCTTGTACGCTTCGGGAGTGGACCATGCCGCTTTGTTGATCGGTGTGCGGATGGCGCCTGGCGCAATGGCGTTGACTCGGATGCGGTAAGGGGCGACCTCTTGAGCAATCGATTCCATCATCATGTGAATGCCCCCTTTCGACGAGGCATAGTTGACGTGTCCGGCCCAAGGGATCATCTGGTGGACAGAGCTCATGCAGATGATTTTTCCGGCGGCGCACGACACTTCTTTTTTTACGCCGCGGCGTTTAAATTCTTTCACCGCTTCTCTTGCGCATAGGAACTGGCCTGTGAGGTTGATGCCGATCACGGTATTCCAGGCATCGAGCGTCATTTTTTCAAGCGGAGAGTCGCGCTGCACGCCGGCATTGCTGACCAAGATATCGATCGTCCCGAATGCTTTGAGCGCCTGCTGGTACATCGCAAGGACGTCGGCCTCTTTAGAGACATCGGCATGCACCTTGATGGCGTTGCTGCCATTCTTTTGGATCTCTTCGCAAACGGCAACGGCCTGATCTTCATGACCGACGTAATTGACTGCAACGTCCGCTCCTGCTTGGCCCAGAGCAATGGCGATGGCGCGCCCGATTCCTGAATTGGCTCCAGTGACAAGGGCTTTTTGCCCTTTTAAAATCTTCAATGGATTCATTTGATCCCGCCTCCCGATTGCTGAATGAGTTTAGCGACAAGCGCTGTCCATCCGGTTTGATGGCTGGCGCCGACGCCCGCGCCGTTGTCCCCATTGAAACATTCGTGAAAGAGGATCCAGTCTTTCCAATGAGGATCTGTTTGAAATTTATCCGAGCCGCCGTAAATGGGTCGTTTTCCGTTTGCATTTTTCGTAAATAGCTTGATGAGGCGTTTTGACAGTTCGATGCTGATTTCCCATAAATTGAGCTTATGCCCCGACCCTGTTGGAAATTCCACTTTGAATGCATCTCCATAGTAATGGTAGAATTTCTGAAGGGATTCGATGATCAAGAAATTGATCGGGAACCAGATCGGCCCGCGCCAGTTGGAATTGCCTCCAAAAAGCCCATTGTCAGATTCTGCAGGCAGGTACCTGACACAATAAGATCTCCCGTCGATTGTAAAGGTGTAAGGGTGGTCTTGATGGTATTTGGACACGGAACGAATGCCGTATTCGGAGAGGAATTCCTTCTCGTCGAGCATGTACTTGAGCACGCTCACCAGGCGCTCTTCGGTCAAGATGGCAAGCAGCCTGCGTTTTTCCGATCCGGGACGAAAAAGACAAT
>JASHWX010000013.1 GCA_030043815.1 Candidatus Rhabdochlamydia sp. | reverse complement strand
ATGATCTTGGCAATCGCCTCGATCCAATCCCCGCGCAGGTTCAATGCCGGACAACGCAAAGCAACCGCACCTTTTTTACGAATCAATGGCAGGTACTGCTGTTCGATCTCGAAGAGAGTTTCGATGTGATCCGATGTAAAACTCAGCGGCACCACGACAACTTTTCGCATCGTATCAAGTTGTGAACAAAACTCGCTCGTATAAGGCCGAATCCATTCTTCCTTGCCAAACTGGGATTGATAACTTAAGTGAGAAATTGCACTCGGAAACCGCTTGCTCAATTGATGAAAGGTGTAGCGGCACTCTTTTTCATACACATCTCCCGTGTCGATAAAGCGCTGCGGGAGCCCATGCGCCGAAAAGAGAAAAAGGCATTCTTCTTCTTTTAGTCCTTGCACCATCAAAAATTCGCGGATGCAGTTCTCAAATGCCAAAAGATAACTTTCATGGGCAAAGTAGGACTTGACCCACCACATTTCTTTCACAACCTCTTTCGGAAGATGCCTGTGAAACCATAGCGCGATGCTTCCTGTCGTCGCATAGCTGAATTGAGGAAAGAGAGGAAATACGCGTATGTCGCCTTTCACGTGTTTCATTTTTTTGATGAAATCTGCATGGGTCTTTGGCAAATAGCGATGAAAAGTGATCACTTTGCCATCGAGAAGCCTTGTCAATTTTTTTGCAATTTCTTCGGTATCTTCGAATATAGGCGATTTGCCCCCGATCGAGGCATAATCGTGCGCAATCCTCTTGCTTCTCTTCTTTGCAACGCGTGTAAATAGCATGCGGTGAATCCATGAAGGAAAAGGCGTGCGGATCACTTCTTGGTCGGTAAGAAGCGCGATGAGGAATTCTTCGATTTCATCGAGATGGCGCGGTCCGCCGAAATTGACGAGGAGGTATGTCATCAAATTAAGCATACACATTTACAATTTACTATGGTATCGTGATGCTTATGAGACTCTTGCTTTCCATCGTAGCGCTCATTTTAACACTCTTTGGATGCTCTGGGCAATCATCCAAGCCCAGCTGCCGAGTCGGCGTCGATCCTTACTGGTACCCATTGCAATTTGGCACGCGGGACAATAATGTTACCGCCTTTTCGACAGAGCTTCTCACGGAAATCGGCAAGCTCGAGAAAATCCCCTTCGTTAAAGTCACTGTCAACTCCAGCAACCTTCTCGATGGATTGCAAAATGGACAATACGAGGCGATTTTGTCCTCCAAAACTCCATACATCTTCAATCGCGGCCTCTATGACTTTTCCGATGTGTATCTACCTTTGGGGCCTGTTCTCGTCGTCCCCATTGATTCGAAAATCCGTTCCCTCGACCAGTTGAGCGGCAAAGAGATTGCCGTTGTGACCGGCACCTCATACGATCTCATCTTAGAAAAAAGCCCCGGCGTCATGATCCGCTATTACGACTCGATCCCCCAAGCGCTCAACGCCATCTTGCAATCTGACGTCGACGGCGCTATGGTCGATATCCTTTCCGCGACAGCCTATTGCCGCGACCTCTATCAAGGCCAGCTCAAAATCGCGACGCCGCCGCTCAACGACGACGGTCTAAGACTGATTACCAAGCATAAGGCCGCTCCTCATCTCATCAAAGGCTTTAATGAAGGGCTCAAGCGGATGCAAAAAAATGGCTCTTACAAAAAACTGCTCGATCGATGGAATTTACAAGAGTCTTAACGCGAGTTTTGGATAACCGCGCTATGAAAATCGATCAGATTTCGGATGAATTTTGCACCAAAATGAGTGACGCTGGCGTCGAAGACGCCGCCAGCGAACGAATTTTGGTGCAAAATTCGCCGAAAGATATCGATTTGCATAGTGTGCTTATCCAAAACTCGCGTTTAGTTAAAGGATGCGGCACTTGTCGTGCTCGCTGTATTCAGCCCGTACACGTTCGAGCTCATCTTTGTCGACAGGACAGGGTTGTATATTCCAGATTAATTTTGCATAGTTGTGGACCGATTCATCGGTTGAGAATTTGCCCATGGCAGCGATATTGTGGATCGCGTATTCGATCCATTTGGATTGATCGAGATAAAATTCTTCCACTTTCTTTTGAGCAGCATAGTAGCTTTGCAAGTCGTTCAGCACAAAAAAGCGGTCTGCTTCTAACAAAATGTGGTAAAGGCTGCTCAATGCTTGGTGTTCCTCTTCTGAATCCGCAAAGGTCTTATCGCGCAGCGAATCCACAGCGGCCCTGATAGCTGGGTTGTGCATGTAGATGTCCCAAGGATTGTAGGAATGGTCAGCGCGCGCCTTGGCATTTTCTTGAGCCGACTTTCCAAATCCAAACGGCCACCAGGCATCGGTCACTTGTTGGTGGATTTCGATGTTGGCGCCATCTTCGGTCCCGATCGTAAGGGCTCCGTTCATTGCCAGCTTCATGTTGCCGGTACCGGAAGCTTCCATGCCGGCGGTCGAGATCTGCTCGGAGAGGTCGGCGGCAGGGATGATGAGCTCGGCGCGCGAGACGTTATAATTTTCAATGAAGGCGACTTGGAGTTTTTGACTCACAGCAGGATCGCGATTGATCTTTCTAGCGGCGCAGGTGATGAGATGAACGACATTTTTTGCGGTCTCATAGCCTGGAGCCGCTTTGCCAGCGATGATCACCATGCGCTTGATTTTGCGGGCATAGGGATCGCTTTTTAGCTCATGATAGAGCATGATAACGTGCAGGATATTGAGCAGCTGCCGTTTGTATTCGTGAAAGCGCTTGATCTGCACGTCGAATAGGGCTGTTTCATCCAAACAAGGATAATGGCCGAGAACTTTGCCGCGAAAATCCCGAATGGGATTTTCTTGTGCAATAAATTCCATCAGGGCGCGTTTATTTTGCTGTTTGATCTCGAGAAACTCTTGGCGGCTCTTGGGATCTTTTGCAAATGGGGCAAGCTCTTGAATATGGCTAAAATCGGTGATCCATTGTTTGCCGATGCGCTGAGTAATGAATGCGGATAATCGAGGGTTGACGTGGAGCAGCCAGCGCCGCTGCGTGACGCCGTTTGTGACATTCACGAACTTCTCGGGATACATCTCGTAAAAATCTTTAAAGATGTCATGTTTTAAAATCTCTGTGTGCAAAGCGGCGACGCCATTGACGCGATGCGATCCTAGGACAGCGAGGTTCGCCATCCTCACTTGCCCATGCTCGATTACGGATAGGCGTCGAACTCTGTCTTCATCGTTGGGATATTTTTGACGAATCGCATTGCAAAAATCGAGATTGAGCCGCTCAATGACTTTGTATTGCCGCGGGAGCAAGTATTGCATCCGGTTCTGGTTCCATTCTTCGAGCGACTCGCGAAGGACCGTGTGGTTAGTGTAATTGCAGCAGGTCTTGACAATCTCCCACGCTTCTTCCCAGCCAAAGTCATGATGCCGGACGAGCATGCGCTGCAGCTCGGCGATCACAAGCGCTGGATGCGTATCGTTGATGTGGATGCGCACCTTGTCGGCAAAATCGTTCACATCAGGATGCTCGCGAAAGATATCTTGCAGGGAAGCGGAAACGAGCAAAAACTCTTGCTTTAAGCGGACTCTCTTGCCGGTTTCGTGATTGTCATTGGGATAAAGGACATCGGTGATCGAAGTATTCTCTGCAGCCTGGTCGAGCAAGCCTGCATTGAAGCGCTGCAATTCGAAGTTGCGAGGCGATTCCTTCGTCGTCCAAAGCCTCAGTGTGTTGACATTGAACGCGCCATTTGTCTTATACCCGATGATCGGGATATCGTAGGCGAGAGCGCGGACCTCTTCATAATCGCTCAAGTTAAAAACCTCGACGCCCTTTTTATTTTTCAAAGCCGTCGTACTGCCCGAGTAAAGGACATTGACTGCATGGGTATCGCGCCGGTATTCCCAAGGAAATTCATGCAACAGCCAAATCTCGGGCCTCTCGACCTGCACTCCATCCCAAATTTCCTGATCAAAAATCCCATATTGATAACGCAGCCCATAGGCAATAGCAGGATAGCTTTGCGTCGCTAAAGAATCGAGCAAGCATGCAGCCAGCCTGCCTAAGCCTCCATTTCCAAGGCCGGGATCGGATTCAAAATGCGCGTCGACCCGTCGATTTAATCGCTTCATCACATTCTGCACGAGTTCTATCGCATGGATGTTTGTGACGTTGCTGTTGACAAAACGCCCTGGCATGTACTCCATGCACAAGTAATAGAGCATGCGGACGCGTTTTTTTCGATACGTATGGGCGCACGCGGTCCAGTTGATCATGACCTCTTCGCGCAAGGTCAAGACAAACGCGCGATAAAATTCTTCCGCGCTCGCTTCATCGATTGTCACTCCCATCGTCGTGATAAGATAATGCTTGATTTTGTCAGCGAGGTTCTGAGCCTGATTTTCTTCTAAAGGTTGCATTCTTATTTCATTTATGCGATTTAAGGATTTGGCATCTATGGAAAAATACGAACTCATTGTCATCGGTACGGGACCTGCCGGGGAAAAAGCCGCGGTTAAAGCAGCCTATTTCGGCCACAAGGTCGCCATCGTCGAAAGAGAACCTGTCTTCGGCGGCGCCGAAGTCATCACCGGCACGCTTCCCTCAAAAACTCTCAAAGAAACGGCGCTATTTTTTTCCGGCAAATACGAAAAGGGGCTATATGGCGTCGAGCGCGCCCTGCAGCATGAAGCATCTATTGAAGATTTCATGTACCGCAAAAAAATCGTCGCCGACGCTGCCGGCAAAGAAATTTACGATAACCTCATGCGCCACCAAGTGACCCTTTACCAAGGGATTGGAAGCTTCGAAGATGCCCACACGATCAGGATCAAAGGTCAAAAAGAAGAGCTGATCCAAGGCGATTACATCATCATTGCGACGGGATCTTATCCTTACCACCCTAAAAATATCCCATTTGACGGCAAGAGGATCCACGATTCCGATTCCATTTTGCTCATTAAACGTTTCCCCACCTCGATGTGCATCGTCGGCGCAGGCGTCATCGGCTGCGAATATGCAACGATCTTTGCCACGATGGGCACAAAAGTCTATCTCGTCAACGACAAGGAGCACATCCTTCCCTTTATCGACCACGAAGTCTCCACTGACCTCGTCCGCCAAATGCAAGCCGCCAATATCGACATCCTCTTCAATAAAACTGTTGAATCTGTCACACCCGCGGCATCAGACACTGACATGATCATAGTCAAATTGAAATCGGGCGAACTGCTAAAAGTCGATATGTTCCTATTTGCTGCAGGGCGAAGCGGCAACACCCAAGCCCTCGATTGTGGAAAAATCGGCCTTCAGATGGGAAAAAGAGAACAGCTCATCGTCGACGAGCATTACCGCACGAACGTCCCCCACATCTATGCAGTGGGAGATGTGATCGGCTTCCCCGCCCTTGCCAGCACAAGCATGGACCAAGGCCGCGTCGCCGTCGCCCACATCTTCCGCACAGAAGACCTCGAACACCTCCCCCAGCATTTCCCCTATGGGATCTACACCATCCCCGAAGTCTCGATGGTCGGGCTCACCGAAGAAGAAGCCAAGCAACGCCATTTAAGCATCTGCACAGGCAAAGCCCGCTACTCCGACATGTTCCGCGGCAAAATCCTCGGAGCGACCAACGGCTTTTTAAAGTTGATCTTCTCCCGAGGGGACTTGCGCATCCTAGGCGTGCACGTCATCGGCCACATCGCCACAGAACTTGTGCACTACGGCGTCATGCTCGTCGAGGAGAAAAAATCCTTAAACGACGTCATCGGCCAAGTCTTCAATTTCCCCACCTTGCATGACCTTTATAAGTATGCCGCTTATGATGGCCTGAGCAACTACACCGGCCACAAGGTGAAGCCTTAGAGTCTGTCGTTGAAAAAAGCTTCAGTCGATTTTCGGGTTCTTTTGAGCCGATTTTCAATTCAAATTGAAAATCGGCCAAAATAATCCCAAAAAGCGACGAAGCCTTTTTTCAACGACAGACTCTTAAGCATATTCACAGATTTTATTGACTAATTTATACACAGTCGTACCCCATAATTCTGGAATGAGAGTAGAAGCATTGGCATCTCGTTGTTTTGCTCTTGCAATTGCTTTACGAATATGTGCCAATGTGATTTTTTTGGCATCGATGTCTTTGTTGTAATTAGGAAGATGATCTCTAAGCCGGCTCGAACATTCTTTATGATTTTTCAATTTTTTTCCGTCTTCAAAATGCAGCAAGAGCCAAAATTCAAAGTTTGGATTGCTAAGAGCGACACCATAATTGTCACTTTTTTTGGCCCATTTTAGGAGCTTTTGAATATCGTCTTCCTTCCAATCATCGATGTCTATTACAAGCCAAGCTTCATCTGTCTTTTTTAAAGATTCTATGTTCAAATGCCTATTCATTTCTTCGAGCACTTGCATCGGCGCGCTTTTTGTTATTTTTCTCTTAAGACATTTGATAAGAATGTTTGGGGTTAATGGTTTAAAGATAGAAAAATACTGTGGCTCAGTCTTAGAACCCTCTACAGAAATGATGAACATTTTCTTGTATCGCTGATTGCCTAGAGGCCGCTGAAATGTTCGCCTCCTTCTCGACATCAATCGACTCTTTCATTGTGGGAATGGTTGCAAAAGAATACGAGGAATGCCACCTAATCGTCCTTGTAGATAGCTTTTTCTAATGTCTTTATCATAACGCACATCTCTGTAATCGCTAAATGACACCAAATTCGAAACACCTTTGACATCCCTTTCTGCAATCCACATCTCATCACGGCGGAACAAATCTTGGTCCATTAGCAAGACATTGTGAGTTGTAAATAATAGTTGAGCACGACTTTTATGTGAACACTTTGCAAGATAATCTTCCAACAGACGGAGAATTAACAGCGGATGCAAACTTCTATCCACTTCATCAATAACGAAAACTTTTTTGGAATGGTCTGCTGAAAGTTCTAAAAAAGCTGGAAGGAGATCAATGATTCGCTGAGACCCATCTGATTCTTGTCTCATCTCGAATTTCGTTTCTGTTCCATCAGCCTTCAAATGGTAAGTGACCAATTTTTTTGCGATGAGTTCTCCTTTTTTTCGAGTCACGATAAATCGTTCATTCATTGGCTCCGCTAATATTCGCACAGTGCTTCCTTCAGTGAGTTCTTCTCTCAACTTCATCTTCATAGACTCTGCCAAGGGCAAATTTTCAAAAAGAATCGCCTCCCCTCCCAAATGAGAAATTCCAGTGTCCAATTGAGGCAGCAATTTGTTCATGGTCGCATATAAGGGATGGCCTTCATCTAAAAATTGCTCAAAGGGTTCAAACCTTGAATCCGGCGCTACCAACTCCAACCTTTCCATAAACCATTCATATACTGGTTTAAATTCATCAATTTTTTGAGAAACCGAATTCGTTAGAAAAAGTTGGTTGTCTCGAGTTCCTTTAAAAGCAAAATGAAGAGGCTGATTTTTTTCTAAAGAGCGATCAAAATTCGGTTTTCCCTCAATACGATGATAAAGGGTCTTTTCTTTATTCCCTGAAATACGAACTAACTTTTCTTCCAATATAGCTTTTCGATTTACTGAAAAGCTCAATGCATAAATCGTCTCGTCGATAAGTAGTTCAAATTCAAAATGGGAAGGCTGATCGAGTTTTTGAGATTTTCCCAATTTAAATGTGTCTACAGCAATCAAGCTATACGGTTGGGTTCCTTTTATAATAAGACCTTTTGCAAAGTGAAGAGCTTTAAAAAGATTTGTTTTACCTGATGCATTGCCACCATATAAAGCCCCAATAGGCAAAATCCCTAACTTATATTTCTCTATTTTAGGAATCCGCTCCCCATGTTGACGTTCGCGACTCGCAATGGATGAGAAAGTCGCCTTCTCTTGAAAAGACATCCAATTTTCAACTGAAAAACGTATCAGCATAGACCTCTGTGAGATTTTTTCTCTTAATTTAGCTTGTTATAGATGATTTTCAACTATATTTCAAGAGATTCCGAGAAAAATTCTCTCAAAAACAATGTAATTAATTTTCTTAATGAAAAGACATGGAAATATCGATAAATTCAACTTTTTCTGTTGTTTTTGTTGACATATTTAAAGTTTGGATGGCATCATGGCGTTAAAGAGAAAGGAGAATTCCTATGAGTCAAGATTGGCAAGCGCTCATGCAAATGGTCCAGGGAAAAGAAATTGTGGTTACGCGAGTAGAAGTGTTACATGAAAATATTGCGCTGGAAGGACAGTTTGAACTACCTCCATTGGTCAAATTGAGCCTCGAAGATCAGGTTTTTATCACTACTTTTGTTGCAGTCCATGGTTCAATCAAAGAAATGGAACGGCTTTTTGCAATTAGCTATCCCACAGTTAAAGCACGTTTGAAAAAAATTACAGAGCAGCTTAAACGACTTGGTTTTGCAAGCTACGAATTGAGAGAAAATGAAGAATTTATTCTCGATCGTTTAGCTTGTCGCGAGATTACTGTCGATGAAGCTGTAAAAGGATTACTACAATGCTCCCAATGAATGTAAGTCTTCGAATAAAAGATGGCAATGGAAAAAGAATCAATCTCTGGCTGCCACTATTTTTATTTTGGCCCATCTTGATAGCACTATGCATTCTGTTCCTGCCCATCTATGGATTATGGCAAGTTTGCCAAAGGGGAAAAATGCCTAAAATTCCACCTTTATTATCTGCAATTTTAGGTCTCTTGAACGCTTTGCGCGGCTTGATGATAGATATCGAAAATAAAGAAAACAAAGTGAAAGTCATTATTAATTAAGGAGAAAAATCAATTATGGCACACAAGACAAAAATTCTAACAATGCTTGCAGAAGGAACAATTAATGTCCCAGATGCAGAAAAACTGCTTAACGCAGTCGATTGCAGAGAAACCCCGCCCAAGAAACCAGGTTTAGGAGCAACTAATGGATTTTTCAATATACTTGTAGATTCTGAAAAAGAAAATGGAACCAGAGTTAAGATTAAATTGCCCTTACGCTTGATAAAAGCAGGAATGAAATTTGCTAATTTAATCCCTGAGGAAACTCGAAGAAAAATCCAAATGGCGATGAGAGACAAAGGGATTAATTTTGACTTGAACGAGCTTGATTCTCTGAATGCGGATGATTTAATAGATGCTTTGAAAGCATCAGAGGTTTCAGTAAACGATAGCGAAACAAGTGAATCTATTCGCATTTATTGTGATTGAAATTTACTTAGTCGGCCCTGAAGTATTGCTTTGCCGAAGATTTTCGATGATTTTTCGGCGATTTTCAATTTTTGCGAACGAATCTAACTTGAAGAAAGTTAAGGAGTTCGCAAAAGTTGA
>JASHWX010000120.1 GCA_030043815.1 Candidatus Rhabdochlamydia sp. | reverse complement strand
TGAGACACATGAGTTCTGTATGAACACTCTCTAAATTTTCCATCATGTCATCAATAAAGATGATCTTGGAAGGTTGAAAGCGGCACTTTTTCAAAAAAGCCTTCAGCACTTCGCCTTTCTTATACCCAGGTGAGAACAAAATGCCTTCTTCAAACAAGGGAATGGGCTTGTTGGGTTGTGCAATTTCAGTGAAGCTGTGGCGTTCAATCTCTGAAAAAGCAAAAGAGAAATCGATATTAAGAGATTTGAGCTGATCGATGCGCCAGCGTTCCATTTTTGGGACTAGTCCAAAGGAGCCAATTGGGCAGCTAGTGAGGGCAATGACCTTCACTTTTTTCTGCTGCAGATTTTTAATCAAGGTCGGGGTTTCTTCTTCGGTGAGGACTCGTTTAGGCAGCAGCACCCCTAAGCTGAGCTTCTCTTCAATTTCCTTCTTTTCCTCATGAGTTGCGGCTTGAGCAAATGCCTGCTGAATCAAAGGTAAAATTGTACTATCTGCATAAGGATGGATAGAGTGATCTTCAGCGACAATGAGGACTTCATCGACATCAAAAATCACAAGCGTTTTCTCATCAGCATTTTTCAACTCATCTGCGATCTCTTCAAAGTAAGCAATTTGTGGATGGCTCGCAGCAAGACATGAGAAACTCAAAACAAAAAGAAGGAAAATTCTTTTAAGCATAGATTTAGAAATCATAGAGCAAGAAAATGTGCTTGGCAAGAGAATAATCGTTCACGATTACTCGCCTTTCTTTTACAAGTAGTCTATCATTCAACTTTCTCCCTCTGTGTTCGCTCGAGAGCACAGAGGGAAGAAAGAAACAAAAATGTCTCCGGAGAACTTTTATACCCCAAACCACTTGGCGTAGACTTTCGCAGTTTTTCCAGGCACTATCCCATAATCCCACAGTGTTTTTTGGGGATCTACCATAAGCAAAGAGTCGTTTAATACCGGGTTATTCCTATAGTCGATGTCAGGTACATATAACCCAATTGGACGAACTCCTTTATTAATCATCTTTAAGAAGATCTCCGAATATACATTGCTAATAGGGTCATCGACAGAGACACTCACTGTGCAGTTTTTCAATGACATATTACTAAAATTGAAGACATCTAAATTTACGTCCCTATTATCACATGGTTCCGCAAGAGAACGGACATCAGTAAGAGAGTCAGGTTTTGGATACAAATAAGGAGAAGAAGGTGTCGCATAAATGATGGCCATATATTTCCTTTAATTTCTATTTGCAAATTAATTTTTGCAAATCACAAAAATTATAACACGAGGTAATAAAAAATCACAACAAAAAACAGGGCTATTCACCGGGGCGCATGATCGGGAAGTAGAGGACGTCTCGGATGGAGTGGACGCCGGTAAAGAGCATGACGAGGCGGTCGATGCCGATGCCAAGCCCGGATGCGGGAGGCATGCCTTGGCAGATCGCTTCGATGAACTCTTCATCAAGGGGGGAGGCTTCTTCGTCGCCTTCCGCGCGGCGATGCGATTGCTCGACGAGCAGTTTACGCTGTAAAATGGGATCGTTGAGCTCCGAGTAGGAGTTGCAAAATTCCCGGCCGAGAATGAAGGTTTCAAAGCGTTCGACGAATTGCTCTTTTCGCATGTTGGGTTCGCGATGGAGCTTGCAGAGAGGGGTTGTCTCGATCGGATGGTCGATGATATGATGGGGCTCGATAAGGTGTTCTTCGACAAATTCTCCAAAGAGAAGAGCGATGAGTCCGCCGCGCGTCGAGCGATTGATTTCTTTGGGATCGAGGGTCCCTTTATCGCGGAGGATTTTTCTCATCTGGTCATCGGCGAGAGCATCGACATCGATCTTTGCATAGGTCTTAATGCTCTCTTTCATCGCCATCCGCTTCCAAGGCGCTTTTAAATCGATTGTGCGCTCTATGCCGTCTGCTTCTGATTTGAATGTGAGGACGGTCGACTTGAAAAGCTTGAGGGCGATCTCTTCGAAAAGGGTCTCTGTCAAGGCCATCATGTCATTGTAGTCCCAATAAGCGGCGTACACTTCGAGCTCGGTAAATTCGGGATTGTGCGTGCGGTCGATCCCTTCATTGCGGAAGACTTTGCCGATTTCGTAGACTTTGAGAAGGCCTCCGACGAGGAGTTTTTTGAGAGGGATCTCGAGCGAGATGCGCAAATACATTTCTTGCTCGAGGGCGTTGAGCGTCGTGACAAAGGGTTTTGCTTGCGCCCCGCCATACACGTTTTGAAGAACGGGAGTTTCCACTTCCATGAATCCGTGGTGCTCGAAATAGTGGCGGATCCATTTCAAGATTTGGGAGCGGACTTTAAAGGTGTGGATGACTTCGGGATGGGCGATCAAATCGAGCCAGCGCTTGCGGTAGCGGGTGCCTTTATCAGCAAGCCCGCTGTGTTTGTCCGGCAAGGGGAGGAGGCTTTTGCAAAGCAAAGTGACTTTCTTTGCAAAGACGGTCAATTCTCCCTTTTGCGTGCGGAAAAGATTGCCCTCGACGCCTAAGAAATCTCCAAGATCGATTTTTTTTTCGAGGAATTTGATCGCAGAGAGCTCCGGGGTGGGCTCAAAGCCTGCCACTTGAGTCAAATCGCGATTGAACATGATTTGAATGCGTCCTGTCTCATCTTGCAGATGGGCGAATGCATTTTTCCCCATGGCGCGGAAAAGCACCAGCCTGCCAGCAACTGAGACGGTCTCTGTCTTGCCTTCAGCGGCCTCTTCGCTATGGCCGAGCTCTCGTCCCTCCCAGCGCATGTTCAGTTCATGAGGAGTCGCGCTGGGAACAAAGCGATAAGGATAAGGATCCACCCCTAAACT
>JASHWX010000119.1 GCA_030043815.1 Candidatus Rhabdochlamydia sp. | reverse complement strand
GATTTTTGTGGTTGGCGTGGGCTTCGCACCCACGCCAATCCATTTTTGAAATACCCGGCCCTTAAGGGCCGGGTTTCCGCCGGAGGACGGATGAAATTTTTGTGGAAAAAGAAAATGCTTCCCATCGAGATCTTTGTTAGGCATTGCCACTATTCGACAGTCAGCGTCCATAAAGCCCGGTTTCCCCATTTTAATCGCAAAAGATGTCTAGAGAATTTGCTCTCCACCATTGACGGCGAAGAAAAGATCAACCTCACGTTCTTTCTCGATACCTTCCATCCCATGCAAGAGGAACATTTTTTACACAAGGCTCCTTCTTTTCCAATTATCGAATTTAAAGCCGGCTCTGAAGCCGCTTCTTTTCTTTATATGCTTGAATATGTCAATCAGCAGAAATTCTCTCCTGATACAATCATTTATTTCTTAGAAGATGATTATCTGCATCGGCATGGATGGCCTAAAGTACTCAGGGAAGCGTTCACATTGCCTCACATCGATTATGCGACCCTATTCGACCACAAAGACAAGTATTTTGCTGCTGAATACGCCGATCTTAAGTCTCAGATTTTTCATACCCCCTCGTGCCATTGGCGCACCACCCCCTCGACAACGAATACCTATGCCATGCGTTTTCAAACATTGAAAAGGGACATCGGCCATCACCGCTGCTTTTCCTATGGCAGGACGATCACGGCAGACCATCAAAAGTTTTGCAAGCTGAGCGAAGAGGGCGCAGTGCTCATCTCATCGATCCCAGGCTATTCCACTCACGTAGAGCCGGAATTTGCATCCCCTTGCACCGATTGGGATAAAATCTTAGCTGAAATATAATCTCGACTTGGGTACACTTATGGATCACTCGTAAGGAGGTATTATGGCAATACAATATTCTGACCTGATTACAGACAGAGCTGTCGAACGCTCGTGGTTAAAAGACATCGCCGTCGTGGTGGGCGCTAGCATCATCATAGCCCTCTTTGCCCACATCTCAATTCCTCTGCCTTTTACTCCAGTTCCCATAGCAACACAAGGACATGTCATCTTGCTGCTCGCAGCCCTTTTAGGAGCAAAGCGTGCGTCTTTGGCTGTTTTAACATTCCTCTTCCAGGGAGCAATCGGCCTTCCCGTCTTTGCAATGGGGAAAGCAGGCCTTTTAGTCCTCGCCGGCCCAAGAGGCGGTTATTTACTCGGCTATCTTGCAGCAGCATTTGTGACGGGCTATTGCATCGAGCGCATGGCCAATCGTTCAACACCTAAGATCTTCGCCGCTTTAAGCTTAGGCAATCTCATGATGTATGTCTTCGGCCTGCCATGGCTGTCGCGGTTTGTCGGCTGGGAATCAGCTTTTACCCTGGGCTTCCTCCCATTCATCATAGGCGACGCTTTCAAATTAATCGCAGCGACAAAGGTATACTGCTCCCGCTCAAAAAGTGTGAACCTGCCAGCGTCGGACAGCCAGTGAATTTGAACCCGCCTGCATCGCTCAACTTGTTCAAGTTGAGCTGCTTCGGCGCCGGCTTTGCCTGGTTCAAATTCACGGCGTCCCTCCGGGCCCGGTTCGCTTCGCTCACCTGCTTTCCTTAGAAAATGTCTATGGACATTTTCTAAGTGTTCGCAGCCTTGGCATTTTTCACACTTTTTGAACGGTCGCAGTATATTTAACCGCGTCTCCCTTTCCAGACGGGCGCTGTAGCCTTTTGTACATGTCTGGCTGCCCGCGGGGGAGTCTCTGAAAACTCGGGCAGCTTCCCTGCGCCAAGAATCGCTTTTTCCAAAACAAAGTTGTTTACTTGTCTTGAAACTTCCATAAACCTTTTTTTTCCATGAGCGGGTTTTGCTCGAGACACCTCAGCTGCGCCATGGACTGCTTTTCTACCTACACCTTTTACCATAATCCCTCTCTCATTCTAATGTGCTGTGATTTCGTGATTATAAAAAAAGCTAATTATTTTAAAGTTGTTTTTTTTTAATGAGCTTGCGGAACAGCTTGGCAATTTGATTGATAGAATTCGCAAATGAAGGGGGCAGCGAAGCTTCTGAAAGGGGGAGTGCCCGGCCTTTCAGTTTGACCTCGGTGCGTAGAAATTGGGCCATTTGTTCAATGGCAGCAGTAAATGATTTCTCAGGTTTCATATTAATTAATATTATTATTGCTTAAATTTTATTATTATGTCAAATTATTATAGTTAAGTTTTAATTGTTAATTTCTTGCGTTAATTTCTCTGGCGTAGATTTTCAGTATTTTTTAAAATGCGTATTTTGAGACCGTTGCATAAGTGATCATGCTTGTTAAAAACGCCCATTTCGCGATCTTTCGATTCTCGCTCGCCCCCTATGGGGCGTCCCGCATATGCGGGCTCGCTCGAATTCGAAATCTCATCAAAATGGGCTGTTTTTTCCAAGCATGCTGACTTATGCAACGGTCTCATTTTACTAAGGAGACAAAAGTGGCAGCTCTATTCATCTACATGTTGCATGGGTTGATGTGTTGGCTTGTTTCTTTGCGTTATCGCTTGATTGTAAAAGGATTAGACAAGCTAACGCCGGATCAATTCAGGCATCCTGGCGGGATCCTCTTCCTGCCCAATCATCCTGCTGAAATGGATCCGATCATCCTTGAATTGCTGCTGTGGAAAAAATTCCGCCCGCGCCCGCTCATTGTCGAACATTTTTATTATTTGAAGGGGTTTCGGTTCTTTTTAGACATCGTCAGGGCGATGCCTCTCCCTATGATGGATGAAATGGCCAATCGGTGGCGCGCCAAAAAAGTGAAGCGGCAGTTCGACAATGTGGTCGAAGAGCTTAAAGCGGGCAACAATTTCTTAATTTATCCCTCCGGCAGGCTCAAGCAATCCGGCCTTGAGATGATCGGCGGGGCTTCCTTTGTACATAATTTGCTGCAGGCAAATCCAAAGACAAATGTCGTTCTGATAAGGACAACGGGTCTTTGGGGGAGTCAATTTTCCCGCGCTTTGACGGGAGAGGCCCCTGATTTTGGCAAAGTCCTTTGGCGCTGCACAAAAATCATCTTAAAAAACGGCATTTTTTTCGCACCTCGGCGGGAAGTGACGATTGAATTAGAAATTCCTCCGGCAGATTTTCCTTATCAAGCGCCGCGCCTTGAATTTAATAAGGCCCTGGAAAATTGGTATAACCGCTATCCGGAAATAGGTCCTGAACCGCTGAAACTTGTCTCTTATTCTTTTTGGAAAGAAGAGCTTCCGGAAGTCTATGTGCCAGTACTACAGGAGAAGGGTGTTGAAGAACGCACTGTCCCCAAGAAAATCCTCAATGAAGTCATCGCCCACATTGCTGCCATCAGTACGCGCTCTCCCGAAGCGGTCGAGCGGAAGATGCACCTTTCTCACGACCTTGGGCTCGATTCATTAGACATCGCCGGCCTGTACATCTTTCTCGATGAACGCTATCAAATCGCCGATCTTGTCCCAGGGGATTTGAATACTGTCGAAGATGTGGTTCAAGCTGCAGCAGGGTATAAAAAAGAGCATGAGGGAAGACCTAGTAAAGAGGTCAAGTTTCTTTGGCCTGAAGAAAAAGGAAGGCCTGTCCCAGGAACTGCGCCTGGAAGCACCTTGCAAGAGGTATTTTTAAATAGCGTCGACCGTTTTGCTTCCGGGATCGCCTGTGTCGATGAGTTGAGCGGCACTCTGACTTATCGCAAGCTCAAAATGGCCGCCTTGGTCCTTTCCGAGAAAATGCACGGTCTGCCAGGCAATCGCGTCGGAGTGATGCTGCCCTCGTCTATTGCCGCTTATCTGACCATTCTTGCCGTTTTGCTCTCCGGCAAAGTTCCTGTCATGATCAATTGGACCGCCGGCGTCAAGGCCATTGACCATGGGGTTGATTTGACAGGGATCAAGGCAGTGATTACCTCTGAAAAATTCCTTGACCGGCTCGAGAATGGAGAACTTGGAAAAATCGAACAAATGCTCGTCTATCTCGAAGAGCTCAAAGAGAAAATCAGCCTCAAAGACAAGCTCCGCGGACTTTTTCTCTCATTTTTCAGCGCAAAAACTTTGATGAAGAAGTTAGGCCTTACATCGATCGCTCCTCATGAGCACGCTGTCATCCTCTTTACTAGCGGGACCGAAAATTTGCCGAAAGGAGTTCCCCTTTCCCATTCCAATCTGCTGAGCAACCATCGCGCGTGTTTTAAAAATGTGACGGTCCTTAACCCTAGCGACATCATGTACGGGGTGCTGCCTCCGTTCCATTCCTTTGGGTTTTCTATTACCGGCCTGCTGCCGCTTTTTTCGGGATTAAAGGTCTGCTACGCGCCCAATCCCAATGATAGCCATGGCATGGCACGCAATGTCGCCAAGTGGCGCCCGACTTTGTTTGTCTGCGCGCCAAGCTTCATCAAAGCCCTTTTCCAAGTATCAAAGCCTGAAAATCTCCAATCGTTAAAGCTCATCATATCCGGCGCTGAGAAGACGCCGCAGGACCTCTTCGACTTTGTCAAAGCGCACATCCCCCATGCCAAGATCATCGAAGGCTACGGCATCACGGAATGCAGCCCTGTCGTGACGATGGACCGAGTGGAAGAGGCCCATCAAGGAGTAGGCAAACCACTGCCCGGCATAGAACTTGCTGTGATCGATGAAGCAAAGCAGCGCGTTCCACAAGGCAATGAGGGAGAAATTTGCATCATAGGGCCCAATGTCTTTGAGGGCTATCTTGGAAACCCTCGCAATCCTTTTGTGGTCCTTGACGGCAGACGGTGGTACCTTTCCGGGGACCGTGGCTATCTCGATAAAGAAGGGCATCTCATTCTCAGCGGGCGGCTGAAGCGTTTTGTGAAGATTGGCGGAGAGATGGTCAGCTTAGGAGGCATTGAAGAAGAACTTTTCCGCATCGCCAGCGAAAAACTTTGGATCAGTAAAAAAGAAGATGGGATTCCTCTTGCAGTCAGCGTCAGAGAAAAAGAAGGGGAAAAGCCTCAAATCATTTTATTCACAATCTTTAAAATTTCTCTAGACGAGGTCAATCATGCCTTAAGGGATTCTGGAGTAGGGAAGATTGTCAAGATTGCCGAATTGCGCCTCGTCGACCATATTCCCTTGACCGGCACAGGCAAGACCCATTATCGTCTCCTGGACGAAATGACGAGCAGAACATGAAATTAGATATTCGTTTAAAACTTTACAACACAGAAACGCGGCAAAAAGAAGAGATCTCCCCCATCGACGGACGGACTATCCGCATGTATACTTGCGGTCCGACGGTCTACAATTTCGCCCATATCGGCAATTTCCGCACTTATGTCTTCGAGGACCTGCTCAGGCGGACATTGAAATTCTTCGGCTTTCCCGTCAAGCAGGTGATGAACCTGACCGATGTCGACGATAAGACCATCAAAGGAGCCCTCGAGAACGGCATTTCATTAGATGCTTTCACAAAAACTTATAAAGATGCGTTTTTCGAAGACCTAAAAACCCTTAAAATCGAACCTGTCGAACATTATCCTGCCGCTACAGATTTTATCTCTGAAATGATCATCATCATTCAACGGCTCATGGAGACAGGCATTGCCTATCGAGGACATGACGAGAGCATTTACTTTGCGATCGACAAATTTCCTTCGTACGGGCGGCTTTCCCATCTGCATTTGAATGAACTCAAAGCGGGAGCCTCAAATAGGGTAGCTGCCGATGAATACGATAAAGAGAACATTTGTGATTTTGTTCTCTGGAAAGCCTACGACCCGGCGCGAGATGGACAGATCTACTGGGAGAGCCCATTTGGCCGTGGAAGGCCCGGCTGGCATATCGAGTGCTCGGCGATGGCGATGAAGATCCTCGGAGAATCGATCGACATCCACGTCGGCGGGGTGGACAACATATTCCCTCACCACGAAAATGAAATTGCCCAATCGGAATGCTACTCCCACCGCCACTTTGTCAAGCATTGGCTCCATGCAGAACATCTTCTCGTCGACCACAAAAAAATGTCCAAGAGCTTGGGCAACTTCTATACGCTGCGCGACCTCATCAAGAAAGGGTATAGCGGACCTCAAGTCCGTTACATGCTTTTACAGACCCACTACCGCACGCAGCTCAACTTCACTTTTGCAGGACTAGACGGTGCTGTCTTTACCCTAGAGAGGCTTTCCGATTTCGTTTTGCGCTTAACTGGGATCAAACGGGAAAAAATGCACAAAGCCCTTGACCTGATCCTGGAGAAAGCGCTTCCTGAAATGCCTCAAAAGAAAGATATCCGAGAGAGAATTCTCTATGATGTCCAAGCGCGCCGCATGAGCGATATCCTCGATCCCGATGTCCTGCAGCCTATCCTTAACCGCTGCATCGGCTCTTTGCCCGAAAAGAAACAGATCCTCGATCGAATTTTAACTCAAGCCCTCGAAGAAAAACAGCGCCAAGTGCTTCAGCCCATTTTGGAAAAAACCCTGCAAGGCCATCCCCAATCGCACAAGATCATGACGAACATCATCCATGATGTGCGCGTCGAAAAGGAAAAAGACATCCTCGATCCAACCTTCATGAAGCCCATCTTGCAAAAATCATTGCCCTCGCATAAAAATATGGTCGAAACGATCTTGGGTGATCTTAAGGAAAAGAAAAGCCATGGCTTTGTCCTTCCACTGATGGAAAAGACAATGCGCGAATTTGCCACTCATCTCGCTGACGATCTCAACATTTCGCCTGCCCTCGCAGCCATCTTCGACATGGTGCGTGAGGTCAACGGACTTTGCGATCAAGGCAAAATCGGCATTTCAGAAGCAGAAGATATCTTGGATTTCCTGCGCAAGATCGACGAAGTGCTCGGCGTCCTGCCTTTAGAGCCTAAAGAAGAGATCATCCCGCCCGAGCTCCAAGAAGCCCTCAAAAAAAGAGAAACCGCCCGCGCTGAAAAGAATTGGAAGCTCGCCGATGAATGCCGCGACCTCATCCAATCCCGCGGCTACGTCATCGAGGACACGCCGCATGGCGCCCGATTAAAAAAGAGGATTTAATGAGTAAAAAAGCAACGACAAAAGACGAATTATTCCTGCTTAAACTGCACGAACTCGCCTCTTCCCGCGGCGACTACACCCATGAGATCGACTGCTATGTCGTCGGGAGGGCCATTGGCCAAAACGACCGCGGCACTGCAGTCATCGCCCGCGACCTTGCCCAAGCCAACTTCGTGAAAAAAGGGGAAGGCGCCGCCGTCTACTTGACGGCACATGGCATGAGCCTCGTCGAAAACTTGTTAGAAAACAATTAGTCGCGATCAGGATCTACGTGATTAAATAGATTTATTATCCTGAACTTAAGAGAAAATTAGCAGGATATTAGGATAGTCAGGATAGAATCCGCGCATCGCGCGTTCCGCTCATCACATGCTGTCTGCGGCAGCATGTGATGACCGTCAAAGGCGCGCCGCCGTAAACGGCTGTCGCGCCCTACTGGGCACGCAAACGGTTTTCGACTTCTTTGTCGCCTAGCCATTCTCTGTGCTGCATGAGATGATTGAATTGGTACTTGATGACTTTCTCGTCCACTTCTTTGAAGGAGCGATTTGCGCCTGTGTATTGGTATCCCTTGAATG
>JASHWX010000118.1 GCA_030043815.1 Candidatus Rhabdochlamydia sp. | reverse complement strand
TAGAGTGAAAAAAAGAATTGCTGCTCAAGGACGAGGATGGTGTTTTACGCCGAGACAATTCAATCGCGGGAGCTTTCGCTGCGGTCTATCGGCCAATTTTCGAGTCATCTTGGGTATAAAATCCTTGCCGCTTCGGTATGACCATTTTCCTGGGCAAGATCGAGCGGTGTTTTCCCATTGATTTTCGTATCGAATTTTGCTTGTCTTTGAAGAAGGACCTCGATCAATGCGACATTTCCTTTGATCGCTGCCCAATGAATGGGGGGTTGCATTTCTCCATTGAGGCCGCATTTTGTATTCACATTGAGACCGGCATCGAGGAGAATTTCGAGGATTTCAGGATCGCCTCGAAGGATAGCAAAGTAAAGAAGGGAAGAGCTGTCCCGGTTAAGGTGAGGAAAATGTGAAAGAAGAAAGCGTAGCAGGTGATGGCGCGCATGTTTAACTGCTGCTTGCAATGCTTGAATGCGAACCTCTGCTTTTGCGCCGATCAGAGCTTCAGCGGCATCGAAATTGTCTGATTGACAAGCTGTTTCAAGAGGGGTGGCTTTGTGCGTGTTTTTTATATTTACTTGCACTTGATGGACGAGTAATTCGCTGACAAGTCCCAGTCTTTCACTGCGTATTGCAGGATACAGGGGGGTCTCCGCATCCCTTCCGCAAACATTATTGACATTTGCTCCAGCTGCGATCAATTTACTTGCGGCTGCGATATGTCCGTGAAGATAAGCGAGAAAAAGAGGGGTAAAGCCCGATTGGTCCTTCAGATCGACTTTGGGTTTTTTTTCAAGGACAAGGGCGAGTACATCAAGTTTATTTTTTTTAGTTGCAAGATGAAGGGCTGTTTCACCATTTGGGCCATTTGCAATGTTGATATCCGCCGTTTTATGGAGCAGCAATTGAATCGTTTTGAGGTTTCCCTTTTCACATGCAAGATAAAGAGGAGTATAGCCGGATTGGGTTTTGGCGTTGAGTTGCTCAACTTTTAGCGACCGAAGAAGAACTTTGACAAGTTCCACTTGGTCCTCAGCTACAGCCACATGAAGATGTGTCCATCGATTGTTATCATAGAGATGGAGATGAGCGCCGGCCTCGATTAAAGCTTGAGCGGTGTCGGTTTGATGATTTTTAATCGCTTCGTATAGAGGAGTCCTCCCATCGCTTGCTTGGGCATTGATGTGGCCATTATCGCGGATGAGCCGTTGACATAATGCGAGATAGCCTGCGCCAGCCGCTACATGAAGGGCTGTATACTTATAGATTCCGATGCGTTCATTAATATTCGCTCCGATATCAACGATACATTCAATCACGTCTGGTCCGTGGTTGCCGCAAGCCAGTTTTAACGGCGATTCGCCAAGAGAATTTTTGCTATTTGCGAGGTCGGGATGGACTAGGGGCTTAATATCTTCAAAATGGTTTGTTGCATCTTGAAGGGCTTGGTGCAAGGTTACAGGTTGGATAGCTTTTAGAGGATTTGACATGGGCATTTTTCCTTATGTCACCTAATGCACCAGCGAACCATATCGCCGAAGCATTGGCCGCAGACTTTGTCGGCAAGCTGGGCGATGGGGAGCCAGGGTTCAGCATCCCAATCAGCTCGTTCATTAGCTGTTTTCACATCGCGGGCATTCTTCGGGTCGACATAATAATTGCCGATCTTTACGAAGCCAAAGTCTTGGTATTTCACACCGGGGACTATGCGATATCCTTTAGAATTATAACTCGAAAGCAAGGGATAATCGGGGGTGGCGACTTCTGGGCGAATGTCGTTACAACCGTCGCGGATAGCTAATTCTACTTTGACAGTCTTTCCATTGGGAGCGAGTATCCAGATGTGATCGAGTGCAGGTTGTGGAAGGCAAGGAGTTTCAAATCTCACTTTTCGTATTGTTGTTACTGCCATCTTTTTATCACCTGAGTTTTCCGGCCCAGCCGAGCTTTGTGCGGAGTGTGGAGAAATAATCGCGCCGCAGCAAGCTGACGAGTTTAAAGTTTTTAGGGGAACGGTTGATGCGGAAGACATCGCCTGTCTGGAGATTGAAGCTGGTGATGCCGTCGGCGCGGACCTCGACGGGGTCGTAGTCGCTTAAATATTGGATTTGGATTTCTTGGTTGGCGGTGAGGACGATGGGGCGGTTAGAGATGGTGTGGGGAGAGATAGGGGTGACACAGAGGGCTTCAAGTTCGGGGCTGATGATCGGGCCGCCTGCAGCAAGGGAGTAGGCTGTCGATCCATTGGGGGTAGCAATGATGATGCCGTCTGCTTCGAAGGTGTTGACATAAGTGCCGTCGATGTGGATGGCGATTTCAACGAGGCTGGGATTTTTTGCGCGATGGACGACGATGTCGTTGACGGCAAAGCAATGCTCTCCGTGGAGGCTTTCTCCTCGAATCATCACCCGTTCAGCGATTTTATAAGAGCCGTTGATCAGGTCTTGGAGGCTGGGATAAATATCTGAAATGGGGACATCGGCCATGAAGCCTAAGTGGCCAAGATTGATGCCGAGCATGGCAGCGTCGAAGTTTTCATATTTGTGGGTAAGGCGGAGCATGGTCCCATCGCCTCCCATGGAGATCATGAAGCGGATCTCTTTGGGATCGACGCTGGAGAGGGGTTTGGCGTTGATTTGGACGGCTTCGTCATCCTCAGCGACAACGGTGACCCCGTGGTTAGTGAGGAATTCAGTGATGCCAATGGCCAAATTCTTAGACTGCTTTTTGTGTGTGTTGGGAAAAAGCGCAATAATCATAAGACCTGACTTAATTCTTTTAGGGAGGAAAACTCTTTGAGAATTTGCAAGGCGATAGCCTCAGGATGAAGGCCGATTTCTTGAAGGAGCTCGCGATTGCTGCCTTGTTCAAGGAAGGTATCGGGGATGCCGAAGTTGAGGACGTGGACGTGGTGGAATTTGTTGCGGACGATAAATGTATTGAAAATGGAGCCAAGGCCGCCGTTCAATGAGTGCTCTTCTAGGGTGACGATGTATTTGTGGGACATGAGAAGGTCGCAGAAGAGATCGGAATCGAGAGGTTTGACGAAGACGGGATCGACGATGGTCGCTTCGATGCCTCTTAAGAGCAAGATGTCGCGGACTTTAAAGGCAGTTTGGCACATGTGGCCAAGGGCGATGATGACGATGTCGTGTCCTTTCGCAAGCACTTCCGCTTGGCCAAGCTCTCGAGGGGCAATGGGGGCGTCGCTTTCGTCGGCGGCCATGTTGGGATAGCGGATCGCGGTGGGGCGGTTCCAAGAAAATGCGCTCTCGAGAAGTTCTTTGAGCACATGTCCGTCGCGCGGCTGGGCGATGACCATGTTGGGCATGGCGTTGAGGAAGGCGATATCGTAGATGCCATGGTGCGTGGAGCCATCCGGCCCTGAAATGCCGCCGCGGTCGACGGCAAACACGACGGGGAGCTCTTGCAAACAGACATCTTGGAAGAGGTTGTCGAAGGCGCGCTGCAAGAATGTCGCATAGACAGAGCAGACGACTTTCATTTTCTTGCCGTAGGCGATCCCGCCGCAGAATGTGACGGCGTGTCCTTCCGCGATGCCGACATCGAGGCAGCGTTCGGGGAATTTGCTCATGAATTCCGTGAGGCAAGCGCCGACGGGTGTCGCTGGGGTGATCGCGAGCAGGCTTGGATCGTTTTGGGCCATTTTGACGATGTGGCGGCCAAAAATCTGAGAGAAGGTCGGTTTATTGGGCGCGGGCAAAAATTTGCCGGTGACTTTATCGAATGGCCTGACCCCGTGCCATGTGATCGGATTTTGCGTGGCGGTGTCCATCCCTTTGCCTTTGACTGTGAGGACGTGGAGAAGGACAGGCTGGGTGGCATCTTTGAGCGCTTCGAGAAGAGGGATGAGTTTGTCGATGTCATGGCCGTCGACAGGACCGACATATGCCAAGTTGAATTGCTCGAAGAAGGGGGCTGTGCTGACGAGATTTTTGATTGATTCGCGCAATTTATGCCCTTGTTTGGCTAACATTGAGCCGTATGCGGGGACTTTCGCAAGGAGATTTTCAATTTCTTGGTAGAGTTTGTTCGTTTTGGGATTATTGATCAAACGGCTCAAGATGTGGGTGATCGCGCCGACGTTTTCGGCTATCGACATTTTATTGTCGTTGAGAACGATGATGAATCGCTTGAGGTCTTTGGGGATGTTGTTGAGCGCTTCCAAAGTGAGGCCGCATGTCAAAGAAGCATCGCCTAAAATCGGAAGAATGTGTTCTTGCCTCTTGGTGAGGTCGCGGTTTTTGGCTACCCCGAGGGCTAGTGAAAGGGCTGTTCCAGCATGGCCTGCGTAAAAGTGGTCGTGAGGCGATTCTTTGGGGTTGCAAAAGCCGCATAGTCCTTTGAATTGGCGGATCTGGGAGAATTTCTCATAGCGGCCGGTGAGGAGTTTGTGTGGATAAGACTGATGGCTGACATCGAAAATGAATTTATCGTCGGGAGATTGGAAGACTTTGTGCAAGGCGACTGAAAGTTCGACCATGCCTAAATTCGATGCAAGATGCCCTCCATTGATCGCCATGACATCGATGATGGTTTGACGGATCTCCGCGCAGAGTATCTTAAGCGATTCGTTGGAAAGGCGCTGTACGTCGGATGGAGAATCGATAGTCTTGAGGATTTCGCTCATTTGAAGGCCTGCATTTGAGGACGGCCTTGCTCGTCGACTGCGACTTCGCCTTCGCGATTCTTGATGAGGATTTCGATTTTTTTCTCGGCTTCGGTCAAACGCTTGCTGCAGGAAGTGATCAATTTGTCCGCTTCTTCATAGAGTTTGAGGGAATCTTCCAGCGAGACTTTTCCCGAATTCATTTTTTCGAGGATTTCTTCCAAGCGCGCGTAGGCGGCTTCAAAGGAAAGTTCTAAAGACATGATTCAATCCCATTGACTGTTAGATGGACTTTGCCGTCGTGGAGTTGAAGACGGACATTGTCCTGTGTTTTAATTTCTTTTGAAGAAAGGATAACGGAATCTTTTTTTTCATGAAAGAGAATGCAGTACCCTTTCGTTAAAAGATTTTTCGGATCGATCCCTTTGAGGTGGAACGCTAGCTGGAGGAGCCGTTCATTTTTCATTTTGAACTGATCAAAGATGCGCTGCTGAAGATATTTTTCCACGCTTAAGAACTTTTGTTTTAAGGTTTGGATTTGGGTGCTGGGTTTCATCGAAAGCACCTGCTTTTTTATGGCAAGCAAGTGCAAATGCCTGCTTTGCATCTGCCTTTTCAAGGAAAGATCGATATCGGAGCGGAAATCGTCGATCCGCTGAAGATGGGGGCCAAGTAGAGTATAGGCTTTTGAAAGAAAAGGATGTCTTTTGAGCGTTTCGAGATGCCTGCGGTGGTTTTTCAGCTGGGCGGTGAGAGTGCTGCTCAAGCGGACCCTTGTCTCAGACAAAAAGTTGAGCTGGTGGGCGGTCTCTTTCGTGGCGATCTCGGCGGCGCTAGATGGAGTGGGAGCGCGCACGTCCGCGACGAAGTCCGCGATGGTAAAATCGGTCTCGTGGCCGACTGCTGAAATGATGGGAATTTTAGAATGATAAATGGCTGCCGCCACCTTTTCTTCATTGAATGCCCAAAGGTCCTCCAGGCTGCCGCCGCCACGCCCGACGATGAGCACGTCGGCAAGGCCGTATTTGTTAAATTCTCCAATTGCGCGGGCAATCTCGTCTGCCGCGCCCTCGCCTTGCACTTTGACGGGATTCAAGATGAGGTGAAAGCCGGAAAAGCGGCGGCTCAAGATCTGCAAAATGTCTTGAATGACCGATCCGGTAGGGGAGGTGACCACCCCGATGGTCCGAGGGTATCTGGGAAGCGGTTTTTTGCGCGAGGCATCGAACCAACCGAGCTTTTCAAGTTTGGCTTTGAGGGCATGCAGCTGGAGAAGCAATTCCCCGACGCCTAAATAGTCGAGCTTGCGGACGATGAGCTGATAGTTGCCGCGCGGAGCATAAACATTGATCTCTCCGTGGAGGGTCACTTGGTCCCCATTTTTGGGCAGGCGGCTTAAACTGCCGGCGCTGCCTCGGAACAGGACCGCCGAGAGCTGGGCGGAAGGATCTTTTAAAGTAAAATAAATATGTCCAGAAGACTGTTCTTTGAGATTGCTGATTTCTCCTTTGACGGAGACGGCAGGAAAGCGTGCCTCAAGTTGTTTTTTAATGGCATTCGTCAGTTCGGAAACGGTAAGAATTTCTTGCATATTTATCTTCTTGCCTAAGATCGCTCACATGAGGTATGATAATACATCTTTTAGTAAAAGATATGCAACGTATTCCAATCATCGCAGGCAACTGGAAAATGTACAAGACGACGGCCGAGGCCCGTCAGTTCATCGCCGCATTGGCGCATGAAATCGGTCCTGCTCATCATCGAGTTTTTCTCGCCGTCCCTTTTACAGCCTTGGAAGGGGCTGCTGAAGCTGCGCGAGGAACCCCCATCGCGATCGGCGCGCAGAACATGCACGACCAACTGGAAGGGGCATTTACAGGCGAAATCTCCGCGCGGATGCTTAAAGCCAGCGGGGCTGCTTTCGTGATTTTAGGCCACTCGGAGAGGCGCCAGCATTTCATTGAGACGGATGCCTTCATTCACCGCAAGATGCAGCGCGCATTGATGGAAGGATTGACCCCCATTCTTTGCATCGGGGAAACGCTCGTTGAGCGCGAGAGCGGGAAGCACGAAGAGGTCCTCAAGCTGCAGCTCGAAGAATGCCTCAGAGATTTGACGCCATCTATCATCGCATACGAGCCC
>JASHWX010000117.1 GCA_030043815.1 Candidatus Rhabdochlamydia sp. | reverse complement strand
GTATTAACTTAATACAGCTAGCTTTAAGATGGCTCAACCTCGGGGCTTTGACGCAGCCGAAATACTGAGAATTTCTGTTATCGGGCACCAGCTCGCCCCCTATGGGGCGTCCCGCATATGCGGGCTCGCTCGAATTCGAAATCTCATCAAAATGGGCTGTTTTTTCCAAGCATGCTGACTTATGCAACGGTCTCAGTGTGGCATCGAATGATCAAATGAGAGGAAAAAAACAGAAATTAGAACGCGGGGAAACAGTTTTAGAATTTTAATGTCTTATGTTCCCTCTGAAAGAAAAGCTAAATATTCCCAGTAGCAATAGCGCTTATCGCGTCTTTTGCCTGTGATTTCTTTTAAGATTTCAGTTGTGACAAACTGGTCCACTAACACCTTAGCTCCTTGATAAGAAATCTTCAGATGATCCGCTACATCGTTGATGGTGAGAAGCGGCTTCTCAAAGAGATAGTCCAACAAAGCAATGGCATAAGGAGTAGAGAACTTATGAGAGATCAGCCTTTTTTTGTAATCTTCTTGAAGCTTAAGTAAGTTTTTAATCGTCTGCAAGGCCGATTCAGAAGTCCATATGATGCCTTTTAAAAAGAAAATGATCCATTGTTCGTAATCGCCTCTTGTCCTGACAAGATTTAGGCGATCATAATATTCTTGACGGTGTATTTTTAAATAATAACTTAAGTACAGAAGTGGATATTGAAGCGCTCCTTTCCAATAAAGATAAAAAGTGATCAGAAGTCTTTCCAAACGGCCGTTACCATCTAAGAAGGGGTGGATCGTCTCAAATTGGTAATGGATAAGAGCGCAGTTAATCAGCAAAGGAAGTTCGGGACCTTGATGGAGAAAAAGTTCCAATTCTCCCATCGCTTCCATGGCCTCGTTGGGTGGTGGCGGAACAAAAGATGCAGTTGCGATTGTCGATCCAGGAGGACCAATCCAATTTTGACTCTTTCTAAATTCTCCAGGCGTCTTTTCTTTTCCTCGCGTACTTTCGAGTAGAAGGGCGTGGATTTCTTTAATCAAACGAATGCTCATGGGAAATTCGACCAGTCTTTTCATTCCGTGATTCATCGCTTTGATGTAATTAACAACTTCCTCTACATCATTGATATTTTTAACCGGAATTTGGTTTTCATATTCAAAAATGTCTTCCAATGAAGCCTGGTTGCCCTCGATCTGAGAACTCATGAGAGCCTCTTTTCGGACATACATGGCAATAATATGATCTAAATTCGGGACTAAGTAGCCCATCGTATCCATTTTACCTAGAGCAATATTTGCATTTGTTAAGAGGTGCTGGATTTCACCTTCAATCTGAATAGGAGGATTTGGAGGAAGTGGATTGGGAATAAATGCCTTATATCCAGTTGCCTGCATGATTTGTTTGCCACTTCTCAAGGACGCCTCCTTATTAAAGTAAACTATACTGCGACCGTTCAAAAAGAGTGAAAATGCCAAGGAGGCGCCGTGAATTTGAACCAGGCGAAGTCCGGCGCTGCTGCGGATACTACAAAAGAGCAAAGTATTGCTCTTTTGTATGAGGAGCAGGCTCAACTTGAACAAGTTGAGCGATGCAGGCGGGTTCAAATTCACTGGCTGTCCGACGCCGGCAGATTCACTCTTTTTGAGCGGGAGCAGTATAAAATAACGGGGCCTGGATGGCTGCGTTATTCAAGTTTACTTCAATAACATAGCATAAATCGAGTCGTTGTTCAAGTTTTGTTGAATAGCGTTTTTAAGTTGTTGATGGTCACATATTTGAGTAATAGTATAGAAATATATTTAAAATTTGAAAAATACAGCCTCCGTGTATAGTATTCTATAACATGCTAAAGTTTGTAATTATTTTAATGGCGATGTCAACGCTTTCAGCTGAGCTGCCAAACCGCATTGCTGCTTCAAAATGGGCAAACGAAATGTCATCGGCTTTTGAAGCTGCTCGAGAGGCTGCGCGGGTGCTTTATGATATCCAACACGAGGAAAAGAATCTTGCTTTCGAATTAAAAGACGACTTTTCTCCAGTCACAATTGCCGATCAACAAGCAAATGAGATCATTTGTAAAATCCTCCATGATCATTTTCCTGATTACGGCATTCTTACTGAAGAAAAAGTCACAGATCCTGATCTTCAACCTGCTGTAGAAAATTGGAGGGCTAGGGAGAGAACTTGGATCATCGATCCTCTTGATGGCACTCAAGCTTTCATCGATCATGGAAAAGGTTATGGAATCCATATCGGCCTTACCTATCTAGGAGAGCCAGTGATGGGGATCAATTATTATCCGGAAACTCAAACTGCTTATTTCGCTGTGTTAGGCTGCGGCGCATATAAGCAGGTGGGAGAAGAGATGGCCGCTCCTTTGGCTCCGCAGATTAGGGATGAGATTTTGCCTATCCGCAATTCTAATCAAAGTGAGACCGCATCGATTTATCGAGTGTTGTTTGGACAAGAGATCACACCCGAGATCGTGGAGAGACATTTTCAAAAGTATGACAGTTGCGGGATGAAATTTTGCGCGGTGGCGGAAGGTTTTGCCAATGTGTTCCTCTCATCGGGTTTAAAGGGGGGATTATGGGATTTTTGTTCGGGACAAGTCATTATCCTGGAGTCGGGCGGGCAAATTTCCGATTTTGAAGGCAATCCGATCGATTATCGCAATCCCGATGCCCGATTAGAGAAAGGTGTGGTCATTTGCAATAATATCGAGCTTTATCGCCGCGTGCTGCAAATCTATGATTGATCTTCAGTAAGTGGTTGATTGGGATCAATGTTGAGGAGAAATTCATCTACTGGACAACAGAGGACGCCTCGTTCTTTGTAGCGTTGTTTCCCTCGATAAAGGAGTATAGGCGTTGCGTCGGGATAATCTTCTGCAAATGCGATCAAACCTCGTAAATCATGAGGATGGACAATTGTGCCATTTTTTACTTCAATTGCAAGAAGGGTTTTAGGGCCAGATACAATAAAATCCACTTCGAGTTTTGATGAAGTGCGCCAAAAATGCAATTGAAAATTTTCCAGTTGAGCTTCAACCCAAGCTTTTAAATGTTGCGCCACAAGGCCTTCTAAACATCCTCCTTCTAATTCAGAATTCCGATCAAATTGATTTTGCGGTCGCAATGAGGCAAAGACTCCTGCGTCAAAGTAATAAAATTTGGAATGCTCAGAGAGAGAGCGTTTGGCTTTACGACGGAATATTTGAAGTTGAAAAGAGAGAAGAAGATCTTCTAAAATTGAAAGAAAGCTATCGACTGTTTTCCGCGCAATTTGACATTCTCTCGAGATGTTAGAAGCATTGATGATGGAAGCGTGAGAAAAACTCATCGTTTCCAAAAAACGCGCAAAATCTCCAACATTTCGTACAATTCCTTCCGCTTGAACCTCTTCCTTAAGATAGATTCCTACGTAGGCGCGTAAAACTTCTTGGGGTCTAGGAGAATCTAGTACAATAGGCAGCATTCCGAATTTCAGATTGCGCTCTAAGTCGAACTTACTGCCTAATTCCTTTGCATAGAAGGGTGGCATATGTCTGAGAAGGGCCCTTCCTGCAAGAAGATTCACCCCTTGCTTTTTCAATTTTCTTAAACTTGAACTTGTGAGAATGAATTGATATCCTTTTTTTTCTTCAATTAACCCATGCACAACATCCAAAAGCTCTGGAACTTTTTGAACTTCATCAATAACTACCGTTTTTTGTGAACTGGCCTCAAGGACCTGGCGAAGTCTTTCAGGGGTTGCCGAAAATAATCGGAAGATCTCGGGAGCATTAAGATCCACCCAAAAGGCATCAGAATAGTGTTTTTTGAGCCAGGTGGTTTTCCCGGTGCCTCGGGGACCGAATATGAAATAACTTATTCCCTTGGGAGGAGAGAAAAAACATTTGATCATCATGGTCCTTATCATTGCAAATTTTGGACTAAAATTTGCAAGACAGGTTGCATTTTCATTGATTTTCAGGTTTTTCTGATTTGACAATGTACCCTTGCTTCAGTTCGGCGCGGTAGACGATCCAAAGGCCTAATGACACGATGCCGGTGGAGAGCAAGATGGTGCCGGAGATCGGCTCGCCGAGGAAGATGAGGCCGTGGATCGAGGCAAAGATGGGGCTGAGCAGTCCCATGAAGGAGAGGAAGGTCGCGGTGAAGCGTTTGAGGAGCATCCCGTAGAGATTGTAGCAGATGATGTTGGAGATGAGGGTGAGTAGCAGGGCTCCTTGGAGGAATGCGCCGATGTTGCCGGGGGCGATCGGGGTGGGGTTCCAATTTTCTACGAAGAAGGAGTGGCCAAATGCGATGAGGCCGCCGAGCAGCATGCTTGAGCCGTTGGCCATGAGAGGGGAGATGTGCTGGTCTTTCACGATGAGGCGCAAGATGACCCAGCCGTAGACGGCGCAAAGAGCGGCGCCTATGATGGCAAGGGTGGGCCAGGAGAAGAAGCTAAAGGCGTTGAGGAGTTCTTCCGAACCTGTTTGCGTGAGCAGAACGGGGACGAATCCGACGAATCCTATCAAAAGTCCAAGCCATTTGCGGGCGTTCATCTTTTCACCGAAGTGAAGATAAGAGAATAGAGCAGCGAAGAAGGGGGAGAGGCTGTAGATAAAGCACGTTTTTGCGGCGGAAAGGTATTGCAGGCCCCAGAATTCAAGGGCGTTAGTTAAATAAATGCTAAAAAAGGCGAGGAGGAAGATTGAAAAGAGCTGGGTGCGGTTCAATTTGAGTTCTGTGCGCCTAAAAATGGCGAGAAAGCCGAGCAAAAGAAGACCTGCAAGCACCATCCTGCCGCCTGTCAGAAAGAGGGGCGGGCAATACTGAAGGGTCATTTTGCCAAGTGAAAAGACGCTCGACCAAATGGCATACATGAAAACGACGAGAGGAATCGACATGGATGGCATCATATCAATTATTAGCCAATCCCTTCAATCAAAATATTTTAGAAAACGAGTGATTATAAAAATGTAAGCAATTAATTTGATTAATATATGTTTTTGATATTAAAATAAAATAAAAATTGGAATTAATATGAAGCGTATTGCCGTGACCGGCGCAGGCGGTCAAATTGCCTACAGCATTCTATTTAGGATCGCTTCAGGGCAAATGCTGGGATCCGACCAGCCGATCGCTTTGCATTTGCTTGAGGTGCCGGAGGCTCTTGAAAGTTTGAAGGGCGTGGAGATGGAGCTCATGGACTGCGCGTTTCCTCTCCTCAAGGAGGTGCGCATCGGTTCGGATCCTCATCGGGTGTTTGAAGGGGTCAATTACGCCATTTTAATCGGGGCAAAGCCGCGAGGCCCCGGGATGGAGCGCAAGGACTTGCTGGGGGACAACGGGAAGATTTTCATCGAGCAAGGAAAGGCATTGAATGGTTCTGCGGCATCGGATGTGCTCGTCTTTGTTGTGGGC
>JASHWX010000116.1 GCA_030043815.1 Candidatus Rhabdochlamydia sp. | reverse complement strand
CGGCTCCGGCTTTGCCGCCGCCCGCATGAAAGGCTCCGAACACAACGACGCCTTCTTCATCGACTCGCATGGCAACGTCTCCACCGCCACCAACTTCGCCGGCGGCACCCTCGGCGGCATCTCCACCGGCCTTCCCCTCATCGCCCGCGTCGCCTTCAAACCCACCTCCAGCATCAAAAAAGCCCAAAAAACAGTCAGCATTCATAAGGAAGAAATGGAGTTCAAGCTCCCCGAAGGCTCCCGCCATGACCCCTGCGTCACCATCCGCGCCGTCCCCATCGTCGAGGCCATGACCCTCCTCGTCATAGCGGATGCGCTGCTGATGAATCGAGCAGTCAGAGTTTGATTTTATACTACTCCCGTTCAAAAAGTGTGAATCTGCCAGCGTCGGACAGCCAGTGAATTTGAACCCGCCTGCATCGCTCAACTTATTCAAGTTGAGCCTGCTCCTCATACAAAAGAGCAATACTTTGCTCTTTTGTAGTATCCGCAGCAGCGCCGGCTTCGCCTGGTTCAAATTCACGGCGTCCCTCCGGGCCCGGTTCGCTTCGCTCGCCTGCTTTCCTTAGAAAATGTCTATGGACATTTTCTAAGTGTTCGCAGCCTTGGCATTTCTCACACTTTTTGAACGGGAGTAGTATATTTTGGATGAAATTTACTATAAAAATAAGAAACTATAGTAAAAATCATCCAGAATTCTAAAAAAAATTAAAAAAAAACTCTACTTCAGAACATGAGGCTTTTACATATTCTTTGCTTTTAATTCTAAAAGGGGGTATACTTTAATGAAATTATAATTTACCAACGGAGTTTTTTATGTCGATGTCAATACAAGCCGCAGATTCTAGAAAAATCTTAAAAGCTGAAGCTGAATTAACTGCTTTACAATCACTACGCTCCAGTACACCTTCTGAAATGAGAAATAAATATCGTCTTCTTTCGCGCACTTCCATGTATCTTATCGCATCGCACTATTGCAATTCCATCAGTTGGTATATAACACCGAAATGGGATATGTTTGCAGATTTTGACAAAGCGTTAAAAACTATGCAGACAACTCAAAATATTCCACAAAGAATAATGCAAGCAATTGATCATACTATCCAAGATCAATGCAAAATTACCTTTCTTAAAAGGCTGAATGCTGTGCTTTCCGACAGAAGCAAAAGCATCGAAGACAAACGCAATACCTATAGAAATATTGCAAATGAAAATTATTCTTTTTTTGATCAGATTAAACATTGCATTTGGGTCGCCCACGGAGCAAATGCAAATGCCGGAATAGATTTTGCAGATAGGAAAATCCAGAATGAACCCGATTCACCCATTCAATTAGCAGTGATCAAAAAGATGATTTTTGTATTGAAACAGGGGTACAGTGATTGCATAAAACATTCATCTATGTTTCGCAATCTCCAATAAAGATTCATTGAGAGTTTCATTTTTTTTACCACTCTTCTTGAGGTCAGATTAAAAACTCGGGGTGAATGCTAGAACGCCTTTGCCCGGAATACAGCTATGGTTGCCGCCCGGTTCTAAAGTGTCTTTTTCCCAAAAGATATTATTTTTCTCATCTTTTATTACAATCTTGAACACAAATTCTCTATCGAGGGGCGTCTCTAAATCCAAAATCCATTCGTGATCACCCATACAACGCAAAGGAATATCCGTCTATATTGGCAAAACAATTGTTGAGAAGCAAAAAGAAGAGGGATGGGGTTCAAAAGTAAAAGATAATCTTCCTTCAGTCGAGCAAATTGAAGCAGAGTTACAGAAAGAGCAATAAAACTTTGAGTAAATAAAGAATTACCACTACACAAATCTTGGATCCAACCTAAACTCAAAATGGACTGGAATTTAATATTAAAAGCGATTCGATCTGAACGAGAAGACACTTATCTTTGTAAATCTTATCGATGGACCTCCAACAATTAGAAATCAAGAGTTTTGAATTCTTTTTTTGCAAAGATAAGATTTTTAAGCGTGTAGACCATCTCTTTTTGAATAAGGAGCAATCCCAATCCGAAGATAGCGCAGAAACTCGCTAATTGCCCCAAAAAATGCAGGCATTGCCCGCTCAAGGAGCTTGGAGCCAAGAAAAGTCCCTGCTCAAAGAAAAAGGCATTGAAAAAGACCTTGTCGTAAAGGATGCATCCCAAAAATGCCAAGGCGCCCACCGCAAAAAGACTCCAAAAGGAAGAGATTTTGGGATATTGCACGTCTAGATAAGAGAAGGCCCTCTTCAATATCCAGCAATTGATCAGGGCGCTCAAACTCGTGCTCAGCGCAATGCTGATCGCACCCCAGTGTAAGGCAAACACGAACAGCGCATTGAACAAGATGTTTGCACCTACGGAAGTGATCGAGGCATAAGTGGGGGTCCGGAAGTTTCCGTATGCATAGAAAAGAGAAGAGAGGTAGACGGTCAATGTCGATGGGAGCAAGCTTAAGCCGTAGGCCCACAAACACAAAGTCGTCTCTGTCACAGCAAATTGAGAGAATTGGCCCCTTCCGAACAACAGATTGACAGACGCAAAGCTCATCGCGAAAAGGGCAAATGTGGAGGGCAAGACGAGGAGGAAAATCCTCTGATAACCGAAAGAAAACAGCTCTTTGGCCTTTTCTGTATCCCCGGCCTTAATTAACCTCGAGAGCGAAGGCACGATCGAATAAACGCAAGCAAACCCCACTAGCGCAAGCGGCAGCTGCTCTAGCCTGATCGCATACCAAAGGTACACCGGCCCTTTTAAATCGACCCACCTGGCAAAGACCATGTCTAAAAAGCTGTTGATCTGCACTGCCGTTACGCCTATCAAGCCAAAGAGCGTTGCTTTACCAATGGTGCGGATTTCTGGAGGAAGGGATAAAAGCGGGCGCTCGAAATGCTCTCTCCCCTCTTTGAGCACTTTGAAGGTTTGAGGAAGCGTGATCGCCCATTGCACGACAAAGCCGATGATTGTAAAGATCGCAAGGTTCACCATGGCTTGCGGCGTGTCCATCTTAGCAAAAAGAAAAATGGCGAGAATCCAGACTGCATTGCAAGCAAATGGGGCAATGCTCGACGAGAAAAAGGAATTGCGGCATTGCAACAGCGATAGGTTTAATCCATAGAGGCAGATGAAAATCAGGCTGGGAAACATCCAAGAAAAGAGATGGACAACCTCGCTATGGCCCCCGGCAAGCGATGCAGCTTCGACAATCATCACAATTGAAACGAGCAGCGTAATGAGCAGCGCATACAGCCGGAAAAAAAAGGCGCTCGCCTTCTTTTCATCTTTCAATCGGAGCTCCTCGTAATGAGGAATAAAGACCGATTGCAACGCCCCTTCGCCGAGAATCCTTCTCAAAAAGTGGGAAAAGCGAAAGGCCACCATGAATGCAGCCACAGAAGGGTGATCGCCGAATATCGCTGCCATCCCGATGTCGCGGGCCATCCCGCTGACCCTGCTCAGCAAAGTCCCTGAGAAAAAATGACGCGCATACTTGGAAATCTGGCGATACCCCATTGCCGCATTTTACCGAAGGAAGAGCAAAATATCAACTTTGTTACCGCTTCTCGCCTGGCAAGCGAGGCCTTTTTAAAGAATTAGATGAGCTGGGCGGCTCATCCCCTTTTCTCTTGTTCTGAGATGACTGATCAGCGGGCTGTTTGGACAGCGCAGGTCCTGGAGCGGGTGTTTCTGCAGGGGTCGGCTCTTCCAGGAGTTTTATAATTTTTGAGTACTGATCTACTCGATTTTCTTTATTCAGCTGATCAAGCAGTTGCTTTGCGGGTTTCGTTTTGTTTTTTTCAAGCCACTCTTTCGTGGCATCAGAGCCATTCTTAATTCTGTTAAATAAGGACTTCGCTAAAACCACAGGCTCCGAAGGGTGCATCACATTTTTATCAGCGCCAGAGTTAAGCAGGAATTCCACTATTTCTAGAGATCCGTATTTAACAGCCGTATGCAATATGCTTCCATCATTACTCCTAGCATTCACATTTGCACCCAGGTTAATGAGCCTTTCTATGACACTTTTCGCTCTCCAGGTAACAGCTACGACTAAAGGAGGGTTCCCCCGGGTCGTCTTGGCCTCTATATCTGCTCCATTTTGTAATAAAAGTTCGCAGGTGTCTTTTTGATCACATTGAGCAGCGAAATGCAATGCAGTGTAGTTTTTTCTATCATTTGCCCCATTGACATCAGCGCCATTTCTTAAAAGCGTCTCAATGATTTCCGTCTTAGCAGTTTCAACTGCAAAATATAAAGGCAGAAGGCGATTCGAATTTCTCACTTCCGTGTCAGCCCCTTTCTGGAGCAGTAAATTCACAAGCGCAAGATTGTTTAAGCTAATGGCCAAATGCAGCGCTGTATTCTTCACATCCTTGCCGCTGAGAGCATTGATATCAGCGCCTGCGTCGATCAAGACATTCATGGCTTCGATCGCTTTCTTGGAAGTAGCCAGATATAATGGCCGCTGCCCTTTAAAGTCGGTTGCCTCCAGATCAGCTTTTTTTGCGACGAGGTATTCGATCACCTCGATGTGCCGATTGCAAATGGCGACATGCAAGGGCGTCATCGCAAGAGAACCGCTCTTGAGGTTCACATCTGCTTTCGCTTCAAACAACCGTTCGATAATATCTTTCCTCCCCATCCGAGCTGCCAAGAACAATGGCGTCACACCCAGCGTTCCCCCACTTGTTTGTGTGCGTTCATTGACATCGGCGTCACTTGCAATTTGAGTCATCACAGCCTCGAGCTTACCCTCCCTTGCTGCCTTGTGGAGCAGTTTTTCCGCATTAGGAAGATTGACCCGATGTTCTGGCATTGTCTTTTCCGGCTCAAAGAGATCGAGAAGGGACTCTACTGCGCCCGCTGTAATGGGAGTTGGGGGCTCTCGGTAACCAGAAATACGATTCGTTGCACTCATTTTAAACCTCTTATTTAAAGCAATGAATTTAACATATTTTCAATTTAAGTAAAGCGTGAAAAAATTTATTTAATTATAAAATAAATTAGGAATCAGTTACTATTTCCACTTATGATCAAATTCGATATCGAGCAGAAGATTGAAATCCTTTCGAATAACCTACTCTGCGATCGCTTGGACGCCCGCAAATGCCTGGCGTTCAGGGAAGCGAAAAGGGTTCTGAAACAAGCGGCTAAAGAGGATCAGCTTTCCGAGGAGCAAAGAATGCGCGTTCTGGGGATATTGCAGAAAAGCCAGCTCCGTACGCAGCACCATGATCCCCGTTTTCGCCGGATCCCTATCCAGCCCACGGGACTTCTTCTTCGATCGCCAAAACTATGGCGCATTTTGCATCATCCTGACGCGCATCGCGAAGAAAACCGTCTACTGCAGAGTTTGAGCAATGAGGCCTTTGAGGGCTTGATCTACCCGAATGATGAACTCTCTTTAGAAGCTTTGGTGGAAGTCTGTTATGCGGCCTCCTCTTTAGGCATTTCTCATCTTGAGACATTCTACAAAAAAGAGCTGAAGGAGACCGTAGAAGGGCAAAGCTGTTATTCGAAGTCGTTGGATCTGTGCAAGCTTTATACGATGGCTGCCATTTGGCCGTCCGATCAACTCGAACTCTTCTCCCGTCTGTTGAAACACCATTACCCGCATTTGCCCCAATGCCTTCCTCAAACGATGACCCATCGGATGATCGCCGACGAATGCCGCTTATTTAGACAGATTTATCAGGACAAATGTTGGCAGCAGCTTTCTCCTGAATCCCAATTGCGCTTCTTCTATTTCATTCAGCCCGATGTTACGGCCTCCTTGTTTGAGCAGCTGCTCGTCCATTTCAAAGTCGGCGCGCTGCCCTCTTCGCAATGTGAAGAGTTGATTACCCTAGCCGATAGTTACCCGGAATTGAGAGAGCGCTTAAAAAAGGATGAGATCACAGTGCATTTAGAAGGGATCGGGAGCCTGTCCATTTCACCTTGGCATCTATTTTCAAAGAGCGGTTACTTTCAGTCTTTTTTGCGCTCGACTGTCTCGATGAAGCCTCAGAGTGAAATCTTCCTGTCGGGGCCCGTTGCGTCCCATTTCTTCCTTCTTTATGATTGGATGCTCAAAAGCAGGGTTTTAAACCCGATGCCATTGTCCCTAAAAGAGCTGTGGGCAATCCTGCAAGGGAGCCAATTCTTTGCGTTCACCGACTTTGAAGAGCCGCGGGCGGCCATTGCCAAACTAATCATCGGACATTTGGGCACTGATGCAGAACAAATCATGTCTGCTTCAGAACTTGCCTCCATGATCCCCTGCCCTGAAGTGGAAGCTCATATTCTTTCCTATCTGAAAACCTCTCCTCTGCTCTCAGACGGCACGATCCTTGTGTTGAAAGTGCTTCCTCCTTTTGCCGAACTCAAACAAGTGGTCCGCATCCTCAAAAACCTCAAAATCTGCCGGCCGCATTTGGCGCTGCAGGCCCAAGTTGAAATTGTAAATGACCCCTTGAAGTCCTTGCTTCTTCTGCTCTGCGGCGTTTATTATTGCCATCAGCTGAACCTTGCTGATGAAAAGGCAGCATTGGAAGATCAATTGCGCTCTTGCGACTGCATCAGAACTTACGCATACCCCCCATCCACGTGGAGCGTTTACGATATTGTTTTCCTCTTGAGGTTTGTCGATAGTGAGACCCGTTTATCGATCCACAGTAAAATTACAGAGATCGATGTCCAAGAAAACGACTTATGGTCGACTCTCAAGCGATGCATTAGCGATGAATCTGATTTCGAAAATATCGTGTTAAAGCCGGAGGGCGCCCTCGCCCTTCCTGCTGAAAAACTCCTCCACTTTTTGTACTTTTTCATGCAAAGGGAAAAAGACGATCCTCTCGACGATCGCAAACCGCTGCTCGCTAACCTCTCCATTGCCATTAGCAGACATATCCAATCCACTGAATTGAATTACGGAAAGTTAATAT
>JASHWX010000115.1 GCA_030043815.1 Candidatus Rhabdochlamydia sp. | reverse complement strand
CCCCGAGCCACCCATCTCTTCGAAGAAAGCGGCGCACTCGAAGAAGTCGCCCGCCTCGCCCTCGACTGGTTCCGCTCCCATTTTTAGCGCTCTTACTCCATTGCTTGATCGATATTGTCGCATCCTGTTATAAAATTGCTCTAAGAACTTTTGTTAAGGACCACAAGTTAGATGAGGCGATTGCAACTTCATCGGCTTTTTCTTTTCTTGTCCATTTGTCTAAAAGAGAAAAGATCCTCTGTCGAATAGGCTTTTATTTCTTTGAGCTCGCTCAGCTTTATTTGTAGAGGCCCGAGTTTTGCTTTGATCGTGTCAACCCCTTGAGAGAAATAGGCCCGGAGCAGCACCTGGCCCATGGTCGTTTCCCACTTCGCCCAGACGGCTAGTGTCAGTTCATTGAGCGGACCTTGAGAGATCGTTTTAAGATGAGCGAGAATCTCTTCGATCCGATCGTGCAGTTGCCCATCTTCGCCTTCATATCTGTTTTGGTATTCTAAGCGCTGCAACATCTCGAAGAGCTGGATCTTCTCGCCGATGGCCGACAATAGCTCCTGGCTTGCGCGCTCGGGATCTTTCTTCATCTTATATTCCAACAGATTGCTGATGGTGCGATCAATCCCAAGCGTGCGCAAATCGCTTCCTGTCTCCAGTCCGCAAGGCCAGAAATCGCCATGCTTGCAGTGAAATAAAAATTCATAACTTTCTTTAGGCAATAATGCGACTGAATGCTTTTCCCCATTTTTCTCTTTTATCTCGATCTTTTGACCGAACCCTGCTCCCCATGCTGCGAGAAGAGCAAAGACATCGTCATTGTCAAATTCCTTTTCCGCTTCCTTAAATCCTTTGGTCTCTTGCTCTATTTTTGTGAGCTGATTTTGGCATTGAGTTTGAAGCTTTAGAATTCTTTGATAGAAAGGATGGGGTGAAAATGGAGGAATCGAATTATGGTGATGTTCTTTGCTAATGATCCGATATAAACAGGGGAGAATGGTATGTTCGAGTTTTGTATGAAAGGCGGTAAGCTGCAGTTGAAGTTGCAGCAAAGCCTCTTTTCCTTCTTTTACTGACATTTCAATGCAGTCTAATTGATCGAGTTGGGAATGCAATTGTTTCGGCAAATATTCCATGACGAAAGAAATAGATTCTGGCCTTGTGCAGCAAAACTTATATTTTATGTTGCCTTTATTTTTATCTATATCCTCTATGGAATTTAAAATATTCGCGCCATTTTTCAACAAAATTTTAGCGATATTTAAACAATCCAATTTGTTTAAAAACGAGTAATTTTTTTTGTCTTTAAAAGGATATTTAATTACTTCTATTAGGCCATAATCTGCAAACAAGCAATAGTAGATGACATGGGATAAAGCTGTTCGATTTAATTCTGTGTTATTTGCATCGATTTGAGCTTTATTTTTAATGAGTGTCTGAACGACATCTGCATGTAGATTTTGCGCGGCCAGAAATAATGCGCGTTTTCCATCTTTAGTCTTAGCGTCAATGTTTGCTCCCTTACTCAACAGCAAGTCGACAAGTCCAACATGGCCGTATTCAGCTGCGATGTGCAGCGCTGTATAGGCTTTCTGGCCGCATACAGTATCGACCTCCATACCTGCATTCAAAAGCGCTTTCATCGCATTCGCATTTCCCTTCTTTGCGACTAAGCCGATTGCGACCCCCATCTCATGTTTCTTGATTCCTTTCTTCAAAGCCCAGTCGACAACCTCAGCCTTCCCATGTTTGATGGCTCTCATAACAGCTTTGAAAACCTCATCATGAGCTTTCGCTTCAAGAAGAATATCGATTATCTGAAGATAACCCTGCTTGGCGGCAATCTCAATATGTTTCAAGCAATCCTTTCCTATCGGTGGGTTTGCTCCCTTTTTGAGAAGGAAGCGGGCAATTGCCACCAGGCCGTTACGTAAAGCACGAGCTAATGGGGACCCTACAGCATTAGCATCAGCTCCGGCATCGATAAGCAATTCTACTATCTTCATATTTCCACATCTTACAGCCATCAATAATGCCCAATCCAGATCGAGACAGTGCGGCCTTTCTTTAAGCAATATTCGGACGATCTCAGTGTGTCCTTTTTCAATTGCACTGTCCAAAAAATTTAATTTTTGTTTTTCGATGCCTGCGCCTTTTGCGAGCAGTGTTGCTGTAGCTAAGCTTTGACCGTTATTTGCAGCGAGATAGAGTGCAGATTCATGCTGATTATTGGCAACCTCGATCGCCGCTCCATGATCGAGTAATAAGCCGATGCTTCCCGCATTTCCCTGAATGGCTGCATGATGTAAAGCTGTGTTCCCGTCTTGATCTTGGCCTTTGATTTCAGCGCCCATTTCAAGCAGCAGCTGCACCAAGTCGCGATCCCCTCGTCCCGCAACGATCATTAAAGGAGTCAATCCTTGCTCATTGGGCTGGTTCAAGAACTCTGCGAGCATCAAAATAGGAGTGGCTTCGATGGCATATTGGATGGTTTCGGTTGAAGCTCCCGATTCAATGAGCTCGCATAAAGGAGGAGAAGAATTCAATGGGAACTCAAAAAGAGCAGAATTTAATGAATTAATTTTAAATGACATAAAAAACATCCTTTTCTTTACAAGTAGCAACTGAGATGACAGTTTTTTACGCGATCGAATATCTCTTTCTCCACTTCTAAATCTGGACAAATCAAAGGATAGTTGAATGTGAAATTATGATGCGAAATAAAGCTCATCAAAAATTGTGCGTTTCGAATAGGATTCGCATTTAACTCACCATATCGTCTCGCACAATTATTTATAAAAGGTTCCAGAATAAGGGATAGCTCACCCAAATATTCATGAAAATGATTCTCCGCCCACTGCCATTCTTGAATATGATTTCCGCGTCGATCATAAAGCTCTCGCCAGATCGTCCCTGGAAAAGGAGTTGGAAGAGAATTAATGATGGCTTGAATGTAACTAATTGATGATTCAGGCCTTGGAGTTTGTTGTAGTAACAGATTTAACTTTTCCAAATTCGATGAAAGTGGCATCCAGATTTTAAAATGTGGTAATAAATAAAGGATGTGAAAAATAGCCCGTGTAGAAAATTTTTCTAACATAACTTGATCATTAATTATTGTATGATAATGTCCTGCGACTTCTTCGAGATGCTTAATTTCAGCGTCTAAATTCTTTCTTTCTGTTTCAAGGTCATCGTAGTCTGCTCTTAACAAAAGGCCTTGACTCTCAAGCTCAATACTTCTTACAATTCGCGGATCGACATTTTTTTGTCTTAAAAATAGAGCGACAGATTGATAATATTCTGCCCTCACTCTATCCCTTAAGAGGATTCTAATGTTTATATTAGCTTGTATATGGAATTCTTTCGCCATTTGACGGGCATAAGCAGATGAATGTTCATCGATGCTTTCCGTATCATTTATTTCCTTTTCTGCTTGGGCCTTAAAAGCTTCATAAGATTTCCATGCTTTATCGATCTTTGAGTTAGGATCCTGGCAATAATCGCCGCAAATCGACTTTAAAGTTTCGCGGGATTTAATCATTCTAGATTGAGCCTCGTCTCTTACTGGTGAAAGATAGGACTTAAACTTATTCAAGGATGCTTTTGCAAGCCGGTGGGCAATTGGATCCAAAAATCCATTGAATGATATACAAGCTAATGAATAACAAATCACTTTCCATGGATTGTCAACTGTTTGGATAATAGGATCATAAAACTGAGGGATTGATTCTAAAGACCTAAATAATTCAAAACACTTTCTTTTGAAAAATTCATTTGTCAAATCGTTTTTGAAAAGCTTGCACACATAGGGAATGGTGCTGAATAGTTCTCTTGCAGGCAAATAGGAGAAAATCTCTCTACGCGCATCCGAGGGAATACTATGAAAATTATTATTTTGAATTAAACTCATGTTAACGCCTTTGTTTTATTTTTAATTAATTATATGAAATTAAAATCATTAAGTCAATATTGAATTGACTAGGGTGCGGAAGTATGATTTGTTCAAATCCGTGCATGAGTGACTAATGTTTAAGGATAAGGTAGGTAGTTTGGACGTTAAGTAAAATATTTATTTAATCTACTTTTTTTTAAGCTCTAAAAATTTCACAGATTCCTCAACCAGAACGCTAGCGCTTTAAAACGTTGTGCCTAAATTTCAGAGATGGCGATCGGTTATTTTGGCCCAGCACTAGAGTTGCTGCAGCCCTCTTGGGTATATTTGCATATCGTCTCTTTGAAAAAGGATTTTCCTCGATAGATTCTAATCAATTTTTTTCGTTGCAGTTCATAATCATGCTTAATTTTAAGCGTCTCATCTAAATCAGCAATTGCAAAAAAACTCGGTAAAACCATAAATCCTTTATCTAAAATTTTATCATCTTTTAAAGGTCGGAATGCATTTTGAATATATTTTATTTCATCATCTATAGTTGCATAGCCTTGCTTAGGGGTCTTAGACAATTTTTTCAGAGTAAATTTCCAGCCGTAAAATTTAAGAATGATTTCAGAGCGCCTTTGAAAATAATGAGAATTGGATTCTCCGTAACCTAGTAAAAGCCCTATCATCTCATAGTTGAGGTCACAATCCCATATTTCAGTTCCTTTCACAATCTTCTCTAGTAACTTAACTCCTGAAATTTGTCTGCCAAATTTGTTTCGGAATTTGTTGATATTTGCTTCAGCAATCTCGATTAATCTCTTTTTGTTTATCAAAACTAATTCAACATTTTGATCTTTTTGAGGATTTCCAAAAAAAACACATGTGAAATTATTTGATGGAAAAAACTTGTAATATTTTCTCCAACATTCTACTCCCTTTTTCATTTTTAAATTATTAGGATCCATACTATAGAGATCAAAGGCATTAGAAGAAAACGGATTGACGTATTGAACAGTTACCATGGGCTTGTTGCCATACAAAACATAACCAAGGTTATAATGCACTACAAGAGTACGAAAAAATTCTTCTAGAATCTCTTGATCGGCTTTTGGAATTTGTTCAATAACTTCCGAAAAAGATGATCGCTGATCTCTACGAATCTGTAATTGTCGAAGATGAAAAAAACAAATTAAACAAGTACATGAAATGGAGATAGTAAGAATCCATGCTGACTTTTTAAATGTCAGAATTTTCATTTATTTACATCTATGACCTGTTCTATCATGCTCACATACTAGACAGCACCTTTCCAAAGCGAAGTTACAATACCCGCATTTAAGACATTCCCATTCGAAGGTGCTGCAGCGATTGCCAGAAATTTTGACTTGCTGAATGTATAAGCCGAAATCGTCGCTGTAGATTGCAGGAGTTTCAATAATCATACCTTCGATCTCTATTAAAATGGCATTCTTAACAAAAGCGATTTTATCAATGGGAATATATCTTTTACTACAAGGAATGGTATGTGAATTTTCGGCTTCAGAAGTGCGGTTTGGACTGTCATAAACTTGTAAGTTTTCCGCATCAACATAGGTTATACATGAGAAGATAAGAACAGCCACGAATAAGAACACTTGTATGCATTTCATAGAAAACCTCCAACTTGTAAAAGACCGATTCATTCTAAAAATCAAATCTGATATCGAGGGTCAACCCCAATAAACTTAAATCTTCGCTGTAGCGATCATAGGAAAAGGAGTAAAGGTAAAGGTGAGGGAGCTGGTTTTGTCTCCACCAGTACTGGGTTTCATAGCCGAGTTTGATCAAGATGTGGTAGCGATCTTGATAAAAGTTTGTCTCGTAGGCAAGTCCAAGGCTAAATCCTAGGGTGGGGGCGATGCGATGCAGGTCTTTGCCTTTCGTGCTATCGAAGGCGATGAAGGGAACGGCTTCGAATTCGGTTTCCTTCACCGTAAAATCTCCCCAAAGAAGCGCTGCGGCTGCATCGCCATACACGCTGAAATTTTTGCCGAGATAGAAGCGGGTGTTGAGGCCGAGGCGGGGTCCGATTCCCCAAAAGTCGTTTTCCGACTTGACGATGAGATGGGAACTTGTGAGTGTGTAATTGGCGTGGTTTTTTTGAGAAATCCAAGCAGAGGTAATGCCAACATTGGGATGCAAGGCGAGGTATTTACTGACGAAGAAATTTCTGCCGATGGTGGCGTCGAGGTCGTAAAAATGGACGTGCCACCGCGCTTTTGCCTCGGAGGCGAGGCTGTCGCTTATGCCAAGGATGGTGATCAAGTCCTGTTTTTTGCCAGTGCGCTTTGTTGTGTCGGCACGGGTGGTGTAATAGGTGAAATTAAAGAAGATGTCCCAGCCGTCATGCTCCATATTGTAGCCGGCGCCGACTTTAAAGCCGGGCTCCCATTTGAAATTCAGCGTTTTAACTTTGCCGTCGATGGCTGTGCTGCTTGTGCTTTTTCGCTCAATGGCATATTCATCTCCGCCTTCGTAGAGTTTCCACCAAAGAAAATCTCCCGTGAGAAAAAAGCCGTAGCCGTCATTTTGGGGATTTGCCGAGGCGGTCTTGGCGCCGTAATTGCCAAATGCCGTGCCTGTGCGGACAATTTTCATGTCTGTTTCGAGCTTGGCTACGCGGTCATCGAGGTTTTCGTCACAGTAGACTGCACTCATGGCGACGGCAAGAGGGAGTATGTATTTCATTGATTACCTCAATTAAAAGTCGAATCTCACGTCGACAGTGATTCCTTGCAGGGTTAAATCTTCTGAAAAGCGTTTGTATTTAAAGGTCCCGACAGGAAAGTAGGGCATTTGATTCTGATTCCACCAAATTTGTTCTTCGTAGCGGACATTGGCAGCGATGTGGTAACGGTCGCGGTGGATGTTGGTCTCATAGCCGATGCCGAGTTGAAACTGGGCGGCGGGCACGACTTCGTGGATGCTGAGCTCCAATGAGTCGAGAAGAGATTTTGTGAGATGCTGATGCTGGCGGATGAAAAATTCTCCCCATAGGATGGATGCGGCAGCGGAGCCAAACACATTAAAGTGGGTTCCTAAAAACCATTTGCCTTCGCCTCCCAGCATCGGGCCGAATCCCCAAAAGTCGTTTTTGATTTTTGTGCTTAAGTTGGTGGAATAAGGCAAAAAAAGTTCTGAGCGGGTGCGTACATGCTGGTCGATGAGCGCAACTTTGACGCCGACATAGGGATGGAAGGCGAGGCGTTTGCTGACGAAGAAATGGCGGCCGAGGTTAAGGTCCCATGTGTAAAAATGGATGGTCCAGCGTGACTTTACTTGCGATGCGGCAAATGTCACTTCCGAGGTCAGCTCGGGGTACTCGGCCCCTAATAGCGGGACGAGCAGTTTGCCGTCATGCAGGGAAGAAGCGGAGGAATTGGTGGTGCGGAACCAAGTGAAATACAGCGCTAAATCCCATTTGTCCTGGTCTAAGAGAGTGCCGATCCCTGCCTTAAAGCCAAAGTCCCACTTGAAGTTGAGTTTGCGATTTTTCCCATGGGCTTTTGTCGTTTCAGGAAATCCGTCGTAAAGGACGGCATAATCGGTGCCGCCCTCGTCAGCATGCCACCAGAGCATGTCGCCGACGAAGAACCAATTTTCTCCCACATACTGCGGATAGGCAGATGCTGTCTTTGCGCCGATATTGCCATGGGCTGTCGTTGTCGCGACCTCGCTCATTTGCGACTCTAACAAAGCAACGCGCGTGTTCAGATCTCCTTCCTGTGCAAATAGAGAATGTGCAATGGCGCAGAGGAACAGTCTTTTAAAAATCAAAGCGGACATCTAATGTCACTCCGTTCAACGTTAAATCTTTGGAGACCCTTTCAAAATCGGCTGATCCCAATTGAAATGCTGTCAGCATTTGATTTTGACGCCACCAGTATTGAAACTCGTAACTCACAGATACGCCTATGTGGAAGCGGTCTTGGAAGATGTTGGAGTCCCAGCCGAACCCTAAGGCCATTTGAGCATTGGGAACGACGGTGTCCAGGTCAGCGTCCAGCTCATCGATGATCAGTGAGATATATGGACCTGACTCTTTCTCAAAATCGCGGACATCGAAATGTCCCCAGAGCAGTGCGGCGTTGAGAGAGCCAAAGAGGCGGAAATGCTCGCAGAAATACCAGTTCGCATCAAATCCTGCCCTCGGGCCAATTCCCCAAAAGTTGTTTTTCGCGCGCACTTTCAGCTGGTCGATGAAGACGGGAATGGGCGGTTCGAGGAAATAGCGCGTTTTGACATGTTGAAAGATCCAGGCGGTCTCGATGCCCCACTGAGGTGTGACAGAAAAGAACTTGGAGACAAAAAACGGCCGTCCTACTTCCAGATCGATGACATAGTAATCGACATTCCAGCGGACCTTGGCTTTAGTGCCGTCATCGGTCAAAAATGCACCGAGCTCATTGGTCAATCCGCCGCTTGGCGAATGTGTCTGATTGGAAGCGTTCGTTTGAAACCAAGTGAAGTTGATTTTGCCGACCCAAGCGTCGTGTTCCATGCCGTAGCCGGCGCCAACGCGGAAACCGACATCCCAATCAAAATGCGCGCACTTGCTCTTGTCAATAGCAAGCGCATAATCCGTCCCGTCTTCTTTGAGATGCCAGACGAGAAGATCGGCCGTCGCGAAAAAACCTAGGCCATCAAATACGGGACGGGCGGTCGCCATCTGCGCGCCGTAAGTTCCTTGCGCCGTCTCCACTTTGATCGCGCCCATGCGCGCTTCCAATGCTGAAATCCGTGAATCGAGATCATCAGCGCACAATGCAGCTGAAGCAAGACAAAGCAGAGCAGGAATTTTCCTCATGATTTTTTCCTAAAAGATTCTGGTTCATGTTACCATTGAAGAAATAAATTAATAAAGAGTAATATTTTTGCATGTGTACTTCCGTAGGATTTTTACACAGAGAAATCTTCGATGTACGAAGGGCATTTTGCGACCCGGACAACCCTGAACTCCAGCGCCTTTCCTATCTTGAACGGCACCTTCCCCATTTTTTTAGCTGCGAAGGCGCCCTTGAGCGAAAACAGCTGATCACAGAGCTGGCAAGGCACCGGTATGAGACTGTTGTTCTAAGAGCTATGCAATTGCGCACTACCCATGCAATGGATGGCGTCAAAAATTTAGCGGGCTGCGTCAGTGCCAATCGCCCTCTCAATGAATTGAGATGGATTTTTAATACACTATCTCCAGAAACGCGGGCGTTGTTTTATTGGGCGGTGTGGATTCATATGAAAGCGCCGATGATCGATCGGGAAGGAGAAAAGCGATTAAACGCGAACTTGTCTTTATTGCGCGAAATCCGATTGCCGATTTTGCATGTGCGCGGCGAGAATCTCTCTGAACAGGTCCTTCATCGCCTCGAGATGCGCCATTCGTTGGAAAATGTGCGGCATTTCAGCAATTCTGCAGAATTGCGCCGGTTAGAAATGGCACAGGAACTCGAAGAATTTGAACGGATCGCTCTTCTTTATCCCTCGTTGGATCCCCATCAACGCACCATGGTATTAGGCAATGTCTCGCCGAAGGTGCGCAATTGGGTCTTGTCCTTCGAGAAAAGCGCGCAAAAACGGGAGCGGCTGCTCTCCGATAGCCGCCATCTCTATCTGTGGAGAGGCGCCCACATCACGCTCAATGGAACGCGATTTCAAGTCTTTGCTCCTCAGGCGAGGCAGGTATATTTGCTGCTTACTGCCTACGGACGCGAAGAGCATTGTATCGGAATGCAGAAAAATGTTCATGGTGTCTGGGAGATGCAGACGCATCTAGCCCCTCCCGGACGCACTTACCGCTATTGCATCGAGGATTGCCATGGCAACTGGACAGCGAGGACGGATCCGTTCAGTTTTGCCGTCATGCAGACGAAGGAGGATACGTTGGAATCTGTCGTGACCGACATTGATGCTTATGATTGGACCGACCAAGAATGGATGGAAAGAAGGCGGCAGATGGATCCTCTCAAAAATCCTCTTTCTATTTATGAACTGCATATCGATTCATGGAAGAAATTGCCGTTTCGCGAGCTTTTTCGCCAGCTTGTCGACTACCTGGAATACATGCGATTCACTCATGTGGAAATTTACGGGCTGCTGGATAGTAAAAATGTGTTTTCTTGGGGCTATCAGACCGATCATTTTTTTGCGCCGAATTGGCGGCTGCAGAATATCGATGATCTCAAATCCTTCATCGATGCCTGCCATCGGCGCAACATCGGCGTTCTCATCGATTGGATCCCCAGCCACTACAAGCATGAGCACGTCGGCGACCGCTCGCAATCTCTGTACGCATACGATGGCACGGATCTTTTCGGCAACGAACCGACTCCTTGGGGCACCGTGTATTTTGACTTGAGCAAAGAAGAGGCGAGAAGGCTCATGTTTTCAAGCGCCTTGTATTGGTTTGAGCAGATGCACATCGACGGCATGAGGCTCGATGCCATCAGCCCCATGGTGGCCCGGCATGGAAGCGTTCAAGAGCACGCCGTGAGTTTTTTAAAGGAGCTCAACACACTTGTGCATGAGCAATACCCCGGCATCCTCATGATCGCCGAAGAGACGGATGGATTTCCTCGCGTTACACAATCCGTGCGCGAAGGAGGACTAGGATTTGATGCCAAGCTTGGAGTCTATCTGCAATGGAAGATGCGCAATTTTTTTCGCACTCCTTACGAACAAAGAAAATCGCATTTTGACGACAAATTACTTCGCCATCTTTCAGATGTCGCCGCGGGCCAAGACCGCTGGATGATCGCCCATACCCACGATGATGCGGCCAGCGGCACCCCTCATCGCCATTCGACCCTTTACGGCTCAATTCCCACATGGGACAGCTGGCGCAGGTTTGCTGACATCCGCCTCTTTTTGGCGTGGAATTTATTTGCTCCCGGTTTTGGCCATATGATTCATATGGGAGATGAGATCGGTCAAAAGTGGCCTTGGAATGAACGATTGGGAGCAGAGGAGGGCGCAGTCGAATGGAACGTCCTCCACGAATCTTCCTTTCATCGCGGACTCCAGGAGTGCGTCAGAGATATGAACGGCCTCTACCGATCAAAAAGCCCTTTTTGGGGACGCGGGCATCGCCTGATTTCTCATCATCCCCAAGATAACATCCTCGGCTTTCACCGCCATGATGGTCAAGGTGGGTCGTTCGCTGTCATCTTCAATTTTTCTCCGATGGGATACCATCAGTACAATTTACCTCTCGATCCGGAATCGAGCGGAATCAGGGAAGCCCGAGAAATTTTCAACACGGACGGTGTCCAATATGGAGGCACTGGACAATTCAGAAATGCCTATGCGTATATTGCTAGGAGAGAAGAGGGTGCAGCAACGCATCTCCGAGTTGCCATGCCCCCGCTTTCCGTCCTCATCTTTGAAGAAAGATTTTAACTCGACTTTGCACATTTTTTCGGCATCTCCTAGGAGATGCCGAAAAAATGTGCAAAATCGAGTTTAAGGATCATTCATTCATTCTTTCTTTCACCAAATCGCATTTTGTCATTTTGGTGAAAACTTAAGACTCCGTCTTGGGGCCGGCGAGCTCGAGAGGCTG
>JASHWX010000012.1 GCA_030043815.1 Candidatus Rhabdochlamydia sp. | reverse complement strand
ATCATGGGAAATGCGATCACCGCAGCCGGCGGGTTCGCGCTCGCCGCAAAAGCTCGATTTGATCTCGGATTATTTTTAATGACCCTGATCGGGCTATCTTTGATCATTGCCTCTGCTTGCGCATTCAACAATTACATCGATCGCGATGCCGATAAAAAGATGGCGCGAACACAAGGCCGCACCCTGGCAAAAGGCACCCTCTCGAATCAAACCGCCCTTCTCTCTGCCACTGTTCTTGGACTAGCGGGAGCCTCTCTCTTATTCGCATTTGTCCATCCCCTCCCCGCGGCAATTGCGCTCACAGGCTTTGCGATCTACGTGCTCTTATATAGCTTGATGAAATACCGAACCCCGCATGCCACGTTGATCGGCAGCATTGCAGGCGCCGTACCCCCCGTTGTGGGTTACGCTGCCGTCAGCCATCGCCTAGATTTAGGCGCCCTTCTCTTATTTACGATGATTGCCCTGTGGCAGATGCCCCATTTTTATGCGATCGCCATCTATCGGCTCGAAGAATACGCCTCAGCATCGATCCCTGTCCTCCCTTTAAGGGAAGGGATCCAGAGAACAAAAGTCCAAATGACCATTTACTCCGCAGCCTTTTTCATCTCAGCATTGCTCCCCGCCCTCTTCGGATATACCGGGAAAGTCTATCTGATCACCGCAGCCGTCCTGGGCTCGATTTGGCTGTTCTTGTCGATTCAAGGATTCAAAACCGGCAATGACAAACAATGGGCCCGCAAAATGTTCCTCTTCTCACTCATCATTGTCACAGCCCTCTCTTCTTGCATCATTTGTTTTTGATCGGTAAACTCGATTCCACAAAATGAAGGAGGCCAACATGCTTTCAAATGTTTGCGAACGCTTCAACTTTTTGCAAAAACCCACACAACAGATTAAAGAATACCTGACAGAGCACCCAAATCTTTACAAGGCCGCATTACTTGCCAATCACCTCTTTCGCGCGCTGGCAATGACAGCCTTTGCCGCCTGCCTGCCCTTTTCCATTCCGATCAACCTCGCCATCTGCTTTGCAGGATCCCTGTTTTATCGCCTCACCGTAGAAACCAATTGCGCTTTTAAATTTGCACTCCCCGCCTTTGCAGGCTCGATTGCCATTCCCATAGCTCTAGGAGCAATCACAAGCCTTGTGAGCGGCATCGCCTTTGCCTCGATCGGCGCATTTGCCCTCGCATGCCTATCGCTGATTCCCCTCACCGCCTATCTCACCTATATCGCCATCACGGTAAGCAACGAAGTCGACGAACGCTGCCTATGACTTATTGTTCTTTAAGTACTTTTCCCACATTTTGGAAACAGAAACGGCTTTTTTAATGTATTTATATTTACCTTCAGTATGGTAATCATCCAGGAAAACGATACTCATGGATTTTTTAAAAGCCTCTGCAAATGACTTGTATTTTTTAGGTGGTGCAGCTAAAAAATGAATCGCAGAACCTCCTACTTTCTCAAGCATAGACAATAAAAAAATGCTGTCTCTCGCTACAGCGTCGAATGTAAATTTATGAAAATTCAACCTGTGCAATTGTCCAAGGGTCAAGCAGGCTACAACCATCTTTACAAAGATTTTACCCGTTTGAGCAAAGGTTCCAAAGAGGTAGATTGGGGTTCTTGCCAGGCTCGATACCCGACCAATCGTATGCCTCCATATTTCTTCACCGATTTTTCCAGCTTCTGCATCTTCTTGTTCTTGCTTTCCTTGCAAAGTTCGGTACGGCTCTAAGTAATATCCTTTAGGATCGATTTTTATCATATATCACCTCATTTAAGGAGTCTCCTTTATTATATTAGCATAATAATTGTTATATTTCACTATAATTCGCAATACTAAATATATAAGTCTTTGGCAATCATGGAGATGACGTCCAAAACTCGTGGTAAGGAGATCGGGAAATAGAATCTAACCATTGCAAAATGGCTGGATGTTGAGTAGCCGAGGATCTAATTTGCTCCATGGGAAAGTGAAAGCCTTTTTCTCTAAGCCATTTGAGGACCTCAAGATGCCCATTTTCGGCTACCGCACGACACGTCCTTTCATCCCAAGGACAGCCTTGCGTAAATGCCCATTTTAAGACATCGAGATGTCCTTTCGATGCAGCAAGATAAAAAGTGCGAGAATCCCATGGGCAGCCATTACTTCGCAGCCATTGTAAAACTTCCAGATACCCCCCTCCGGCGGCCTCTGCACATATCCATTCCTTTTTCCAGGAATAAAGATTTTGATTTGCCCAGATAAGCACTTTAAGATGGCCATTCATAGCTGCACCGGCCATCACACTTTCTGATATACTCCAGCCGTTTGCATGAGCCCACTTAATGATTTCTAAGTCGCCTTTTCCACCGGCCGTGGAGCATGTGAATGCATGTAAGGAATATCCTTGCTGCCGGCCCCATTTGAGAACCTCCAATTGGCAATTCAATGCCGCTGTTCTCATGAAACTCATCGGATCTATTGGGCAGCCGTTAGCAATTGCCCACTGAATGACTTGCAAATGCCCTCCGACGGCGGCCTCATCAATCACTTTAAAATCCCAAGGACAATCTTGTGAGCGCGCCCATTTCAAGATATTCAGATAGCCGCCTAAGGCAGCTTGCACGCACGTTCGCTTATCCCATGGAAAATCTTTCTTTCTGGCCCATTTGAGGATCTCAAAATGTCCGCCCTTAGCAGCATAGGTACATACGTCATCAGTTGGGCATTCATTTTCGATTGCCCAAATCAAAATTTCGCGATGGCCTCCTAGAGCCGCCTGGGCGCATGTGTCTTTATCCCATGGACACCCCTTTAACCTCAGCCACATCAAAATATCGAGATGTCCCCCAAAAGCGGCTTGAGCGCATGTTCCTTCATCCCATGGGCATCCCTTTTCTCTTGCCCACTTCAGAATTTCAAAATGGCCATTTGCAGCTGCTCGTGTGCATGTCCCCTCGTGCCAGGGACAACCATGCTCTCTAGCCCACTTCAGAATTTCAAAATGGCCATTTGCAGCTGCTGCCCCGCATGTATCCGCATCCCAAGGGCATCCATTTTCTCTTGCCCATTGCAAGATCTCAAGATGGCCGCCTTGAGCTGCAGATCGGCAGATCGATCGATGATTGGAAAGAAGAACATGATTGGCTTTCATCCACTTCAGCACGCCGAGATGCCCATGTTGAGCGGCGCCCGCCGCACAATGGATTTTGTTCCAAAGACATCTGTTCGCTCTTGCCCACCTTAATATTTCAAGATGCCCATTGGACGCGGCGCTCAAACATGTCCTCTGGTCCCATTTGTGATGCACGACTTCCCTTGCCCATTGCAGAAGAGATAAATGCCCTTCGGCTGCTGCATGGACGCATAAGTCGACAGAGCGTTGGATTTTTTGTGGATCAATGAGAAAGTAAAATCGTTTGCAGGTTGCCCTAAGAGGCAAAAGGTATGCATCGGCGAAATCATTGAAGATTTTGATAAAAAGCTCATCAGGGAAAACAGGAGGGAAATTGGACTTGAAGTCCATGGTGTCCAAATTGATTGGCTTTGTCTTATGGAAGAAGGATAGATAACTCAGAGCGCCGCTAACCCATTGCAAAGCAGATTTTGAATTGCTTTTCACAACGCTTTCCGCCGTGTCATTTTGGGAAGCAGGTTGTTTGAAACTTAAGTCCTGGATGCGGCAATAGATCTCTCGCGTTTCGTCTAAGGCTCTTTTAAGCTTTTTAGGGTCATCGACGTGCCGATTGTCGAGAAGATATTGGGCGGCTTTAAAGGCATTGAAGACCTCCCGAGAACCAAGATAAGCCAGTTCTTCTCTAACTTGCTCCTCGGAAACCCCTTGAGAGATTTGTGCTTCGAATTGCTCCAAGCGATTAAAAATTATATTTAGGTTAATTTCGGGAGATGACATGCCACACCTATTTTTTTCTATAAATTATATCAAAATGTATATATTAATTTAACTAAAAAAAAATACATTGAGTTTTATTATCATTTTTTATAAAATTTAATAAAAAAGTTAGGAGTTATATGTCTATTTATTTCAATCCATCGTCGTCAAATTCTTTTTTAAATCTCGGAGAGGAAAATCCTTCTCTATGCAACCTCATTGAATCAGGCGCTTCAGCCGGAACGATTCTGGCTGCCATAGAAGCCACTCCTGGTTTAAGCCGCGCCGAGTTCTTGAACCGGCCCAATGATCAAGGATTGACCCCTTTAATGATCGCCTCTAGCCAAGGAGATCGTGATTTGGCAGAGCTTTTGCTTGAACAAGGCGCTGAAGTACATAGAAAATCAAACGATGGTTCCACGGCATTACATCTAGCAGCGTCTCGAGACAATGCGGCAATCATCGGCGTACTGCTAAAACATGGAGCAGACATTGGCGGTTCGAATAACGTAGGTAAATTTGCCCTCTATCTTGCTGCAGAAAATGGATGTCTCAATGCTGTGAGAAAACTACTTGAAGCCGGTGCCGATATCAGTCAAGATAGAAAAAGCAAAGTTCTTATAGAACGCGCTTTGGATGACGCTGCACAACAAGGGCATTACCATGTCATTGAAGTATTGCTTAGTTTTAAAGATGCATTTTCAGATGATGATTTAGCATTAGCGTTGTATCACGCATGCGAAAATGGACATGTCAAAGCTGCAGAAATGCTCATCCATGCCGGCGCCGATGTGGGTGGAATTGATGGTTATATCCCCCTTGAGGAAGCTATAGTAAAAGGTCATACTGAGCTCGTTCGTCTTTTACTTAAGAATGGGGCTTTTAGGATGTGGGAAAAAAGGGAAATTGATGGAGATCCTCTTAAGTTAGCGTTAAAGTGCAGTCATCTCCAGATCATAGATGCCTTGCTCGAAGCCAAAATCCAGGATAGCATTTATCAAGCCTTCCTTTCAGGCATTGAAAATGGAAAGTTGGAGGTGATCGATTGGGCACTCCAAAAGGGAATGGACAAAGGTGTAGCATTGGTAAAATCTGCAAAAAAAGGAAATGTGCAAGCAATGGACCTCTTGCTCAAAAAGGGAATAGAGATCGATGTTGCACTTGGTCGCGATCGCCATACAGCTTTACACTCTGCCGCCAAAGGTGGAAGTGTTCATGCAGTAGAGTTTCTATTGAGAAGAGGAGCGAAGTTGGAAGTTCTAAATAAAAAGGGGAAAAGTCCGCTCGATTTTGCCATCGAAAATAAAAGATCGGGGGTGATTAGAACTCTCTTCACTGCAGGTGCCAAGCTCGATGATGAGAAAAAAAGTCAAGCTCTTCGCGCAGTTTCAAAGCTCTTCATGAAAACAAGAAGAGGATTTTTTGGTCGTGTAATGCTTGTGGATAAGCTTCAATTAGAGGACATTAGGTTAGTTAAATTCTTAATGGAAAAAGGCGCGGATAGTTTTGACTGCGTAAAATCCATCGAAGAGGAAATCAAGCCAGATGTAGAATGGTATTGGAAAAACCTATGCCATCGTTTACCCGAACTGGTCTCTTTAATTGTTGAGTATCTGCCAAGACAGCTCAGCTGTAAATTGGATCAATTAAGTACGGCAGACGAAGGGATAGAAGCTTTAAGGAAGAAGATGCAGCAGCTCTCAACTTTCATAAAAAAGCTGCAGCTTGAAATCCTCCCCTGGTCAATTCTTATCAATAAGTATAGGAAAGATCCTATTCCTCAGGTTTCGCTCAATCCTATTTTGCAAAGAGCGCTAACACTTCAAGCTGAATGTCAAACCTTGATCACCAAAATAGAGCAAGAAAATAAAGGATTTAAAGAAGCGGAAAAGGAATTTGACGGCGAGGATGTCTTTGGTCTTCTCACGGCATTTGGAGGAGGGGTTGCGCAAGAGATCGTGATTCAGGGAGAAGATGGGGCACAGAGCAAACTCAAATTCAATCCTCAGGCAACTTACGATAACTTGTTCCATGCCAAGCAGGAAGATTTTTGGCTTTGCGGGCTAAGGAATGGAAGCGACTTGCGAATGCTGGGAGTCGACCGCACAATCAGCCATCTGCTGAGCTATGAAATGAAGAAAGACCCCGAAGGCACGATCAATAAACTTTCAGCAGCCATTGATAAAAAAATCCAACTCTTCGAGATGCTCCAAAGCTTAGGGTATCGAGATTTATACAATAATGACGATGATCGTATCAAGGATATCCTCACTCACCTTAAAACTGTCGATCTTCGCAATGAAAAGACACGAGATGACTTGAGTAAATGGGAAGTGGCCATGGGGCAAGTACTGCTCAGAGCCTTTTTCTCACAAGGCGTCGCAAAGGTGATAGAAAAACTCAAGCCTCTGAATAAATCTCTAAGCGAGCTTCAAGGCGTCTATTCAAAAGAGGACTTTTTCTCGTTCTTGAGAGAGGAAAAGAAGCGCAGTCGAGACTGAGGACTTCTTATTTGCCTTGCATGTTTTTTTTGTTTTTCAACATTCTTAACACTTTTCCATTCATCCCTTTCAAAGGAGGAGACTAATTCTTTCTCTTCTCGATCTAATTTTATAGTCTTTCTCATTTTTCACCTTCCTTGCCTTTCCTTTGATACTATTGACGAAAATCTCATAAAAAGATACAATTTGTCTTATAAAACAAAGGCAATATGAAAACTCAAGCCGGAATCACATCTGAGCCAGTTGCGACTCAAGGAGTTACACCTTGGGCAGTTTCATATTATTTCTATTTTGGCGCCAAAGCGCCAAACTAACCTTATTTCCACTTACATCCGTTTTTCACCATAGGGCCCCTAAAAGAAGGGGCAGTGGCCTCATAAGGGCTAAAAATTATAAAATTTTGATTATAAGGTAGTTATGTTAATTAAAGTAAAATCTCAGGAATCGCTCTCCCAAATTGTGGGAAAATTGCAGGCTAAAGGCATGCACCCGTGTGTCTCTTCAAATGAGTCGGAGATTGTCATCGGGGTTGAAAAATCGCTGCCGAGCGAGCTTATCAAAGAACTTGAGGAGATGGGGTGCCATGCCATCGCGATCTCAACGCCCTACAAAATGGCTTCGCATGCGTTTAAGAAGCAAAAGACACAGATTACCATCAATGGGGTCACGATCGGGGGCAAAGAGGTGATCATGATGGCAGGGCCGTGCGCCATTGAAAGCGAAGAGCAGCTGCGCGCCGTTGCGCAGAGGCTGGTTAAGGCAAATGTGAAAGTCTTTAGGGCTTCGGCTTACAAGCCTCGCACTTCCCCCTATAGCTTCCAAGGGATGGGAGAAGAGGGGTTGAAGCTGCACAAAAAACTGCAAAAAGAGCACGGGATGCTGATCGAGACGGAAGTGATGGATGTGCGCGATGTGCCTCTTGTCGCCGCGCATGTCGACATCGTCCGGATCGGTGCGCGCAATATGCAGAACTTCAATCTTCTCAAAGAAGTGGGCAAATGCGGAAAGCCGGTGATCTTAAAGCGGGGCATGTCCGCGACTGTCGAAGAGTGGTTGATGAGCGCGGAATACATCATGGCGCATGGCAATCCTCAAGTGATCTTATGCGAAAGGGGGATCCGCACATTCGAGAATTCGACGAGGAGCACGCTCGATTTGAGCAGTGTCGCCGTTGCCAAGCTCATGACCCATCTTCCGATCATTGTCGACCCGAGCCATGCTGCGGGGCGAAAAGACATCATTCCTGCTCTCTCAAAGGCGGCTGTGGCCCTTGGAGCCGATGGGCTTCTCATCGAGGTGCACCATGAGCCGGAAGATGCGAAATGCGATGGCAAGCAAGCGCTTTTGCCGCATGAGTTGGAAGTGCTTTCATCGGAATTGAACCAAATCGCCCAAGCGATTGGGAGGAAGCTATGAGCTTAGACCATTTGCGCAAAATGATCGATTTGACCAATCAGGAGATTATACTTCTCCTATGCAAGCGCATGACGATTGCCCAAGAGATTGCGAAGATCAAAAGCGAGCTGAATCTGCCTGTACATGCTCCTGAAAGGGAAAGAGTTCAAATGGAGAATTTGCGCGTGTTCGCAGAAAAAAACGGGCTATGCCCCCAAGTGATCGAAGAGATGTTCACAGTGTTTGTCAACTACACAAAGAAGGAGTGCGGCGATGAGACGGGTTGCCTACCAAGGGACTAAAGCTTCGTTTAGCGAGATTGCCGCCGAAAAATTTTTCGGTTCAAAAGTGGAGTGCATTGGCAAGACCTCGTTTCAAGATGTGCTTGAGAGCCTTGTCAATAAAGAGGTCGAGCATGCCGCTTTGCCGATCGAAAATAGCCTGATCGGGCCCATTGTCGAGAATTTCGACCTGTTTAATCGCTATGACGTCTCGATCGTCGGAGAATTGTGCCTGCCGATCGAGCATTGCCTAGTGGGCAAAGGCACGCTCGAGCAGGTGGAAAAAGTCTTGTCCCATCCCAAAGCGCTCGCTCAGTGCACGGCATTTTTCCAAGCGCATCCTCAAGTCGAGCCTTGTGTGCATTATGACACGGCGGGCGCTGCTTTTGAGATTGCGGGGCAAAGCAATCCTGCTATCGCGGCGATTGCAAGCAGAAAAACAGCCGAAATTTACGGGTTGGAGATCCTCAAGGAAAATCTCGAGGATGATTCAAGCAATACGACGCGCTTTGTCTTTTTAAAGCGAGGGAAGCCTGAGTTGAGAGATCAGGGAAAATGCTCGATCCTCTTTACGCTGCCTCATCGGCCAGGCGCTCTTGTTGACGCGCTCAAAGTGCTCGAGAAGCTGAATTTGACTCAAATCGTCTCTCGCCCCATTCGGGAAAAGCCGTTTGAGTACTTGTTTTTCGTCGATGTGCTGTTTTCGTGCGGCATTGAGCAAGTATTGAAGGAACTCTCAGAGCATACCGAAACGTTAAAATTGTTGGGGACCTATGAGTAATGTGAGTGTGATTGGCTTAGGATTGATCGGCGGATCCATCGCGAAGGCGTTGAAACATTGCGGCTCGCTGAAACGCGAGTGCGGTGATTTAAAGCTTGCCATTGAAGAAAAAGCGGTCGTCCGACTTTTTGAAAATTGGGAAGAGCTGATCGCATGGAGCGATCTGATCATTTTAGCAACCCCCCTCTCGACTATTTCTCAGCTTGCTGAAGAGATCGCGCGCCACGCGAAAAAGCCGATCCTCGTCATTGACGTGAGCAGTGTTAAAAGTGCTGTCGTTCCGACGTTTGAAGCTAAGACGAGCGGAATGGTTGAGTTTTTAAGCACTCACCCGATGGCTGGAAAAGAGACGTGGGGATTTGATTCGAGCGATGCTTCTTTGTTTGAGGGGTGCACGTGGGTGATTTCGCCGCATAAAAATAATCGGCAAGCGAGCATTGATAAGATTTCTCGATTGATCGCATCTTTGGGTGCAGAGCCGATGCTCCTTTCACCTGAAGAGCACGATCGGCAAGCGGCGCTCGTGTCCCACTTGCCGGCGCTCCTCTCGAGGCGGCTGTTGCAATTTGTCGAGAAGACAAACCCCGAGAGCTTGAAACTTGCAGGGCCGGGTTTTCGCTCGATGACGCGTCTTGCGCACGATAATCCTCAGCTGCAAAGTGAGATCGCGTCGATGAATGAAGAAAATATTGCTGAGCTTTTGCTCAAATTTAAGGAGTTGTTATGACATCCGCCACTGTTGCTATCCATAGTCTTGCCCTTTTGAAGAAGGAGCGCGGTGAAACCGTTTATAATTTCGCGGCGGGCGATCCGATCCTCCCTTCACACCCTAAGGTGATCGAAGCGGCAACTTCGGCGCTCGCATCGGAGATGGTGCTTTATCCGCCTGTGGCCGGCCTGCCCGAGCTTCGAAAGGCAGCGGCGGAATGGGCGCAGTTCGAAGAGGAGAACACCCTTGTCACCGCTGGAGGCAAATTTGCGATTTTCGCGGCGATGCAAGCGCTTTTGCAGCCGGGAGACGAGGTGCTCATTCCGGTGCCTTACTGGGTCTCTTACCCGCAAATGGTCAAGCTGTTCAACGCTGTGCCTGTGTTTTTACCGGATCTTACCCCTGAAACTGTGAAGAGGCATACGACAGCGCGCACTAAAATTTTGATCTTGAACAATGCGTGCAATCCGACTGGTGCGCTCTATTCGCAAGAAGAATTGAGTGCATTGATGCAAATGGCAAAAGAGCTTGGGCTTTTCGTAATCTCTGATGAAGTTTATAGCGAGATCGTTTACGATGAAAATCGGTTTTGTTCATGCGGCGCGCTATCGGACAACGTGCTTGTCGTTCAAAGCTGCTCGAAGAACTTTGCGATGACAGGCTGGAGGGTGGGCTTTGCGTTTGGGCCTGTAGATTTGATCAAAAAAATGACAGCCTTGCAAAGCCAATCGACAAGCGGGCCGTCCCTTGTCAGCCAATGGGCTGCG
>JASHWX010000114.1 GCA_030043815.1 Candidatus Rhabdochlamydia sp. | reverse complement strand
GGGCAGATCGCAGCGCGCGAGCTGCATGAGATGTACCATTTCCGCAAATTAAACCGCTCCACGCAGATCTTTGCTATCATCGGGGATCCGGTGAATAGAAGTTTGAGCCCTCCGGCCCATAACGCGGTCTTCGACTACGCCAAGGAGAATGCCGTTTATTTGCGCCTTCGCGTCAAAAAAGAGGAGCTCGAAGCATTCCTTTCTCATTTGCGCTTGCTCCCGTTCAAAGGATTGAGCGTCACAATGCCGCTAAAAGAGCTCATCATCCCTTTCCTTTCGCAAGTGTCTATTCAAGCCCAAGTGATCGGCGCGTGCAATACTGTGCACATCGCAGGCCAGCAAATCATCGGGTACAACACCGACGGGATAGGCGCCCTCAATGCGCTTGAGCGGAGGGGCAAAGTCTTCGGCCGCCATCTCGTCATCATCGGCGCCGGCGGCGCAGCCAAAGCCATCGCCTTCGAAGCCTCCCAGCGCGGCGCCTACGTCACCGTCGTCAACCGCACCGCGCAAAAGGCGGTCGAGCTCGCCGCCGCTTCAGGCGGCACAGGCGGAGGGCTTGAACTCCTCGAGGAAGTCTGCAAAAAAGGCTACGACATTATCATCAATTGCACCCCTGCGAGCGATGCCATCGACGAGCAATACATTTTGCCGGAAAAGATCGCAATGGACATCGTCAACCTTCCCAAAGAAACGCCGTTTTTGGTCAAAGCCTCCCGCAAAAAATGCCGCATCGTCTACGGCTACGAAATGTTCGTCCGCCAGGCAGTCGAACAGCAGCGCATTTGGTTCCCAAAAAGAGATGATTTCGACAAAGTCCATAACATCATCGAAGAAAAAGTCACCAGCGCCCTTGCGATGAGTTAAAAAGAAGAATAATAGCAGGATATTAGGATAGATAGGATGGGGTATAATGAAGAGTTAAAGAAACACTTTGTAATTTACATTGAGAATTTCTGCAAGTCGATGGGCCATTTTTTCATCAATAGCACGTTTGCCATATTCCATTTCAGAAACGTGATAAAGCGGGATTCTTAGTTTTTTGGCTAACTGAGCTTGGGTTAATTCGGCTTTATGTCTTGCACCTCTTACTGCAAGCCCGACTTCTGTATACTTTTTAATATTTTCTTTCGCTATTTCTCGCCAAGGAATGTTCTTTTCTTTTTTAGTTACCGAAATCGGTTTTCGTCTTACATTTCTAGTATGGCGCGTTCTCGTGTGTACCAACATAGAATATCTCAACTTGTTTTAACTTTTTATCTACCACATACCAACAGCTCACATAGGTAGGACGTCCACTCTTAATGTGACAATGAAATGAATTTTCTGGAAGCCCTTTTCCTCTTAATGAACCAAAATGAGACCAATTACTACGCAGTGGGCCGCATTTTTCTATTTCTCTTACAAGCACATCAAGCGTCTCTTGCACCTTTATAGGCAACTTTTTTTCTGCTTTGCAGCTTTAGGTACATACGACACTTTCCAAGTGTTTGCTGTCGTATCGGTCATGCTTTACTCATTTCATCCGTCCTCCGGCGGAAACCCGGCCCTTAAGGGCCGGGTATTTCAAAAATGGATTGGCGTGGGTGCGAAGCCCACGCCAACCACAAAAATCCCAGGCCTTAAGGCCTGGGTTCACAAGGTAAAGCATGTTATTATTTTTTATCTTATTCTACCATCAATTTTTTATTCAATATCGACCGGCGTGTGGAAGACCAGCTTGAAGGGGATAGGTCCGATGTTTTTTGAGGGCTGGTAGACTACGTCGACTTGCATTTCTTGTTGGTTCGTTTTGATCAGATATCCATCGGCCACGCGGTCGATTTCGACGATCGGACTGCCGCCTCCGAGCCGGGAATAGGTTTGATCCGATTGGAGAATGGCCTCGAGCTCGCGGATGCTTTGGGCGAGCGGAGGAAGCGCGGCAAATGCCGTAGAAGAAGCGACAAGTGCGGCAAATAAGGATATTTTTAGCATGTAGACTCTTGTGTAATTTCTTTTGAGAGGACTTCTTTTTCTCCTTCAGTGCGTGCGACGAGGATAGCGCAGCAGCTGTCGCTGAAGACGTTGACGGTGGTGCGGCACATGTCGAGGACGCGGTCGACGGCGATGAAGAGACCGATGCCTTCGACGGGCAGGCCCATGGTCTTTAAGATGGCGACGATGGCGACAAGGGAGGCGGAGGGGACGCCTGCGACGCCAATCGAGGTGATCAGGGACAAGAGGACGATGGTGAATTGGGTGGCGAAGGAGAGTTCGATTCCGTAGGCTTGGGCGATGAACATGGCAGCGACGCATTCGTAGAGGGCGGAGCCGGACATGTTGATGGAGGTTCCCAGGGGGACGACCAAGCTGCAAATGCGATTGGAGACGCCGGCGCGCTTTTCGACGCAATCGATGGTGACGGGAAGGGATGCGGATGACGAACTGGTTGAAAAGGCAGTGATGAGGGCGGGTCCCATCGCCTTGAAATGGCGGGTGGGTTTGACTCTCGCGATGATTTTGAGCAGGAAGGGGAGGGCAATGAACATGAAAACGGCAAGGCCGAGCAGAACGGCAAGTGTGAAGTAGCCGAGCGATTTGAGCGAATGGAGCCCTGTTTCCGAAAAGACCTTGGCAACAAGGAAGAAGACACCAAGCGGCAGGAATTTCAAAATGATATGCGTAAAGCGGATCATCGCTTGAAAGATCCCATGCCAAAAGCTCATGAGCACAGAAGAAGTGTGCGATTCGATCTTGGAAATGCAATAGCCGAAAATCAAACTGAAGAAGATGAGCCCGAGCATTTGCCCTTTGGAAAACGTATCGAGGATGTT